>JAIETO010000268.1 GCA_019745005.1 Burkholderiaceae bacterium | reverse complement strand
GAAGGCGACCCCGCCGGGCAAAATGCGCCTAAGATGCTGTCAATTGGCATGCACTGCCGCTTGCTAGGGCGCCCCGGTCGTTTCCGCGCCCTGCAGCGCTTCTTAGACTACATTCAAGCACATGACAAAGTGTGGATATGTCGGCGCATTGATATTGCGCAGCACTGGATGCAACAGTTCCCGCTTGAAGAGCAAAGCAAATGACAAAACTTTTCGACGCAGAGACGCAGAACAAACGACAAAACTTCTCGATGCAGAGACGCAAAGAACGCAGAGAAAAACTTTCGATGTTGCTTTCCTCTGCGTCCTTTGCGTCTCTGCGGTAAAAAAGACTTTCCTTAAGTATTAAGTTTTTTTGGAGCACAACGTGACTTTGACGATGAAAAAAATTAACCAACTGCCTGCAGCGGAATTTATCAAATTGCTGGGCGGTATTTTTGAACATTCGCCGTGGGTCGCCGAACGTGCGGCGCATTTGCGCCCCTTCATGAAAGTCAGCCACCTGCATCACGCCATGGCGCAAATCGTGCGCGAGGCAAGCGAGGCTGAGCGCTTGATGCTGATACGCGCTCACCCAGAGTTAGCAAGCAAAGCCGCCGTGCGGGGTGAGCTGACCGAAGCGTCCAATAAGGAGCAAAGCGGCGCAGGTCTCACGCAATGCAGTGCAGAAGAATTCGAGCGCATGCAAGCTTTGAACGCCGCCTACAATAAACGTTTTGGCTTCCCTTTCGTGATCGCCGTGCGTGGCCACGATAGAGCCAGCATCTTGCAGCATTTTGCAAAACGGCTTGAAGCCGATAGGCCGACAGAAATGCGTGAATGCATAGAACAAATTATCAAGATCGCGCAATTTCGCTTACAGGATTTGGTCAGCGAATAATCGCGTTGCGTGTGAAAAGAAATTCATGAAGGACGAAACAATGAAAAACCAAGCTCTTCGCTATCTGCGCTTGCTGCCAACCGCGCTGCTTATTTTTGCCAGCACGGCACACTACACCAGCCACGCAGCAAGCCCTGACAACGCAGTCTTCAAAGACGCCTGTGAATCAGACGCCTACAAGTTTTCTCGCGCTGTGCAAAACAAGATTTTAGTCACCTGCAGCAAGCTCGATAAACTCAAAGTAATCGACAGCAAGCAGCAAATCGAGGCCAGTTACAACACAGGCAAGCAACCGGGCGCAGCCGACGTGACTGATGATGGCGTACTCGCGTTTGTCCCCAATCTGGGTGAAGGCAGCGTGAGCGTGATTGATTTACTCAACGCGAAAAATCTGACCACCAACAAAGTCTGCAAAAATCTGCGCGGCGGCGTGATGGCGGCAGACAATGTGACCTATATCGTCGATTGCGAAACCTCCAAACAGTACATCAACACGGCAACTTTCAAACTCGTCAAACAACCTGCGACACCTATCGAAGCGAAAGTCGGCAAACATGGCAAACCGGGCGAGTCGAATGAAGTCATCGTGATGGGCATGATTCATGGCGAACATCTGGAAAGCAAACTTTATGGCCTAAAAACGATAGAGAAACTTTTACGCCGCATTGCGCCCGATGTCACCTTGGTGGAAATTCCACCCAATCGCTTCGAACTGGCCGACCAGCAATTCAAAAAGACGGGCAAGATCACGGAAGAACGGGTCGAAGTTTTTCCTGAATATATCGACGTTATGTTCCCCCTGCGTAAAGCCTTGGGCTACCAAATCGTGCCCACTGCCGGGTGGACTGAAGCGATGAACACCTACCGCAGCGCCGCCATGAAGCGCATCAGCAACGACCCCGCACGCGCCAAAGAATGGGCGGATTACCAAGCGGCGATCATGCGCAGTGCCGTCGCCGTCAAAAAAGGCGGCGCAGATGACGACCCAGCTTGGTTACACACCGACGCCTACGACGCGGCTTTAGAAATTGAACTCAGCGCTTACAATCACTTCGACCCAGAACTAGGGCGTGGCGGCTGGGACACCATCAACAAAGCGCACTATGGCAATATCGAGCGTTGGTTAGATACGCACAAAAATCAGGGTAAGCGCGTGTTAATCACCTATGGCGCAGCACACAAGGGCTGGTTTTTACGCCAACTGCGCCAACGGACAGACATTAAGCTAATTGATCTACAAGAATTTTTGCGTGATTGATTTCGTGGAAGTTTGAAATATACGACTTTGAAAAACTGAGATGTCCTCAAAAAAACGAAAACGTTAAGACCTCTCAACACAGAGACACAGAGGCACAGAGAAATGCAGGAGAAGCTCAAAAAGTTGTTGATCGAGCTGTACCCTTGTTACTTCTCTCAGCCTCAGACTCTGTGTCTCGGTGTCTCTGTGTTGAGAGGTTTGGATTTTCTTCGTAATGCGATCCTTTATTTTTCTTCACACTCATCTGAAAATACCACACAAACATTGATACCCACCATAGTAAATAACACAAATCGCTTTCAAATAAAGCGCAAACAAGCACATTAAATTATAAAATTTCGGCAGTATCTTAAAAACCCTCCTTTTTACCGCAAACTATTTAAACCACACCATGATGCCAACGCCACGCAAACCTTTTGTCACCAGATTACTTTTTACAGCTCTAATCGCTGCAAACCTTGGCACCGCTGCGACCATGGCAAACGCCGCTGAGCCAAGCACAGGTGCGAGCGAAGCCAGCAATACCGCCATCACGGCCATCAAAGCAGGTCGTTTGGTGGATGTGGTGAATGGGCGCGTGCTCAATGAGCAAATTATTTTGGTGCAGGGCGAGCGGATTATCGCTGTTGGTGCGGCTGCCAGCGTTACCGTACCCAGCAACGCGAAAGTGATTGATCTCTCCAAAGCCACGGTGTTGCCGGGCTTGATTGATGCCCATACCCACATCACTAGCAGTCCGTACTTACAAGGTTACAGCAGCTTAAGCGTTTCTGGCGTGCGTGCCGCGCTGTACGGCGTGCGTGCAGCGCGTGACACTCTGAACGCAGGCTTCACCATGATTCGTGATGTGGGTTCTGATGCGTTTGGCGACCTCGCTGTGCGTGACGCAATTAACGACGGTGATTTCCCCGGCCCACGCATACTCGGCTCTGGCTACGCCATAGGCATTAAAGGCGGACATTGCGACAACAACTTGCTCGCACCGGAATACAACGATGTCGGCAAGGGCGTGGCAGATGGCCCGTGGGCCGCACGTGCGAAAGTGCGCGAAATGGCGAAATATGGCGCAGATGTGATCAAAATTTGCGCCACGGGCGGTGTGCTTTCTAAAGGCGATGCCGCGGGCGCGCAGCAATACACGCTAGAAGAAATGCAAGCGATCGTGCAAGAAGCCCACAAACTAGGCCGCAAGGTCGCCGCCCATGCCCACGGTACCAGCGGCATCATCGACGCGATTCGGGCAGGCGTCGATTCCGTCGAACATAGCAGCCTAATCGACGCAGAAGGCATCAAACTCGCAAAAGAAAAAGGCACCTATTTGGTCATGGACATTTACAACGATGACTATATTTTGAGTGCGGGAGAAAAAGCTGGTTTCTTGCCAGAGTCATTGGTGAAAGAAAAAGAAATCGGACAACTACAACGCGATAACTTCCGCAAAGCCTTCCAAGCGGGCGCAAAAATGGCGTTCGGCAGCGACGCGGGCGTATACCCACACGGCGACAACGCCAAGCAATTTTTCTACATGGTGAAGTACGGCATGACACCCATGCAAGCGATACAAGCAGCCACAATTAACGGCGCAGACTTACTCGGCTGGAAAGACCGCGTCGGCAGTATCAGCGTGGGCAAATACGCCGACATCATCGCCGTACCCGCCGACCCGATTGCGGATGTAACCGTGCTGACCAAGGTCAGCTTTGTGATGAAGAATGGGGCGGTGTTTAAAAACTAAACCGTCACCTTACGAGCAAACGCATGAGAACGTACGAAGAGGTTCGCGGTTATCGACCAGATTTTCTCGTTAAGTATCGTCTGTATGCGGAATCTGAAGGTGGTCGCAAATTAACATACCAACATCTTCGGTGCGACTTCATGTACGAAGGGGACAATCCTTTAGTCGACGGTATTTACATGATTCATCCTGAATTTCTTGACGATGCAGGACGCCCGTTTGAACATGATATTGCTGTGCCACTCACGGGAAAAGCATACATGTGGATTTTGACGCCAGAGATGCGAGCGAGTGTGCATCGAACGAGGGTTAAAGTCAGCGTAAGAGGTTATTTTATGGAGGGTTCGCGAAAGGTTGGCGAAGTAGAAATCGAAAATATCGTTGGCCTAAATGAGAACCCACTCCCTTCCTCATGGAATGCGTTTAGAGAAAAATTGAACATGAACTTAATTCACTCATTTCAAATTGACGACTGGTCACCGACACTCAGCAATGAAGAAAGAGATCACGCCATCAGCACCTTGGAAAACGGTGGCGTGCTGTATTTGCCTAAGCTACCGTTCAAACTAAAGGCTGATGAATTGCCTTTGTTGGATACCAGAGTATCTGACGGCAAAGCGAAGAACATTTCGCTCAGACCAAAGCGTGGAAGCGCGGGGGATGAATTTAAAGGGGCGCAGGGTTCTGCGGCGGAGTTGATGGCCTTAGAGCAAATGCTAAAGCGGTATCGTGCTAATGCGACGAGTTTGGTTAGCCAACTTTTTCCTGCTTACATGCCGCATTTAATTACGGCAAATACCAGTTACCGCCCGTTCGAAATCGCTGGTCGGCACAGTTCTTACCGCAAGGACGATACACGCTTGCATGCCGATTCTTTTCCGTCCAACCCCACCCTAGGTCAGCGATTATTGCGTGTATTTAGCAATATCAACCCAGAAGGCCGCGCGCGGGCGTGGCGTGTGGGTGAGCCGTTTGAAGCCATGGCGGAAAAATTTTTGCCCGGCACTAAACCTCTGTTCCCCGGCCAAAGCTGGTTGATGCATCAATTACACATCACCAAAAAGCCGCGCAGTGAGTACGACCATTTGATGCTGCAATTACATGACCACGTCAAAGCAGATTTG
>JAIETO010000008.1 GCA_019745005.1 Burkholderiaceae bacterium | reverse complement strand
TGCGCTATGGTTCCCGCGGTGACGTTTGCAGTCGTTTTTATCGAGCGTGGTCAGAGAAAAATTTTGGTGAATTACGCAAAGAGACAGGTCGGAAACAAGGTCTATGGCGGTCAGAGTAGTCATTTGCCATTGAAGCTGAATATGGCTGGGGTTATTCCGCCGATATTTGCATCATCGATTATTTTGTTCCCTGCGACGATCGCTAATTGGTTCACGAAAGGCGCCGAGAACTCATCAAACGGTTGGTTAGTTGGATTTTTAAAAGACTTATCTGCCTCGTTGGCGACTGGTGAACCGATTCATGCATTGTTGTACGCAATAGCGATTATTTTCTTTTGTTTCTTTTACACGGCTTTGGTGTTCAATAGTAAAGAAACGGCGGAGAATTTAAAAAAGAGTGGGGCTTTTGTTCCTGGAATTAGGCCCGGTGAGCAAACATCGCGTTATATCGATAAGATTTTAATGCGATTGACTTTGGCTGGTGCTCTTTACATTACGCTAGTTTGTTTGTTACCAGAATTTATGGTGGCTAAATGGAAAGTTCCGTTTTACTTTGGTGGGACGTCGCTGTTAATCATCGTTGTGGTAACGATGGATTTTATGGCGCAGGTTCAAAATTATGTAATGTCACAGCAGTACGATTCTTTACTTCGTAAGGCGAATTTCAAGGGCGGCATTCCTTCTCGGTAGTTGCCCAGAGGACCAGCAAAACGCATGGCAAAAGACGACGTAATACAAATGCAGGGGGAAATCTTAGAGAATCTTCCCAATGCTACATTTAGAGTGAAGTTGGAAAATGGGCATGTTGTACTTGGCCATATTTCTGGAAAAATGCGGATGAACTACATACGAATTTTGCCAGGCGATAAGGTGACGGTGGAGTTGACACCTTATGATTTAAGCAGAGCGCGAATTGTATTTCGTACTAAATAATTTATGTTTTAGAAGGAAAGAGGGCACAAAATGAAAGTTCTCGCATCAGTAAAGCCGATCTGCCGTAATTGCAAGATCATTAAGCGCAAAGGTGTTGTACGCGTGATTTGTGTCACTGCACGACACAAACAGCGTCAAGGTTAATTAACGTTATTGAACGAGGAATAACGAATGGCACGTATTTCAGGGGTAAATATCCCAAATCATCAACATACTGTTATTGGCTTGACTGCCATTTATGGTATCGGTCGTCCACGCGCTGAGCATATTTGCAGTGTAACTGGTGTTGCGACTACAAAAAAGATCAAAGACTTGGACGACAGCGAGTTAGAAAAGCTTCGTGACGAGATTGGTAAGTTTGTAGTAGAGGGTGACTTGCGTCGTGAAATTTCCATGAACATCAAGCGATTGATGGATCTCGGATGCTATCGCGGCTTGCGTCATCGTAAAGGTTTGCCTTGCCGTGGTCAGCGTACGCGTACAAACGCGCGTACTCGTAAGGGTCCACGTAAAGCAGCACAATCGTTGAAAAAATAATCTAGGCTGACTGGGTTCAAGGAATTAGAAATGGCAAAAGCACAAAATAATGCGGCCGCAGCACGCGCTCGTAAAAAGGTTAAAAAGAACGTTGCTGAGGGTATCGCCCATGTACACGCTTCGTTTAATAATACGATCATTACGATCACAGATCGCCAAGGAAATGCATTATCTTGGGCAACTGCTGGCGGCGCAGGTTTTAAGGGTTCCCGTAAATCTACACCGTTTGCGGCGCAGGTTGCTGCCGAAACTGCAGGCAAAGTTGCGGTGGAATGCGGCATCAAGAATTTGGAAGTACGGATTAAAGGGCCAGGACCTGGTCGTGAGTCGTCAGTGCGCGCCTTGAATAATCTGGGGATCAAGATCTCTTTGATTCAAGACGTTACACCAGTTCCACATAATGGCTGCCGTCCTCCAAAGCGTCGTCGTATCTAAATTCGACGAGGTTTAGTTGTTAGAAAAGCCCGTAGCTGCTGCTGCGGGATTTTTGATTTTTAGAAGTTGAAGTTGTTAAGACCACCGTTTGATTGTAGGTGAATCAAACTAGCGCGACAGATGTTCTGCCTCGCGTCATTAATTAAAGGAAATAAACGTGGCACGTTATATTGGACCAAAAGCAAAATTATCACGCCGTGAAGGCACCGATTTGTTTCTTAAGAGCGCACGTCGTTCGCTCGATTCAAAATGTAAGTTAGATGTAAAACCAGGTCAGCATGGTGCCAAGTCTGGCGCGCGTACGTCTGATTATGGTAATCAATTACGTGAAAAGCAAAAAGTTAAGCGCATGTACGGTATTTTGGAGCGTCAGTTCCGCCGCTACTTTGCCGAGGCAGACCGCCAAAAGGGAAATACTGGTG
This sequence comes from Burkholderiaceae bacterium, assembly GCA_019745005.1. GTDB lineage: Bacteria > Pseudomonadota > Gammaproteobacteria > Burkholderiales > Burkholderiaceae_D > Undibacterium. The sequence continues at coordinate 2,723 of JAIETO010000008.1, read as the reverse complement.
AGACCTTGCTTAAGTTGTTGGAATCTCGTTTGGATAATGTTGCGTATCGTATGGGTTTCGGCTCGACACGCGCAGAAGCACGTCAATTAGTTAGCCACAAAGCGTTCACGGTGAATGATACCGTTGTTAATATCGCTTCGTACCAAGTAAAAGCAGGCGATGTGATCGCCGTCCGTGAAAAATCAAAGAAGCAAGTGCGTATTGTTGAGGCCTTGTCTTTGGCTGAGCAAATCGGCATGCCTTCATGGGTTTCTGTTGATTCTAAGAAGATGGTTGGTACTTATAAATCAATGCCAGACCGCAGCGACATCGCTCATGATGTCAATGAATCTTTGATCGTTGAATTGTATTCACGCTAAGAATTATGTAGTGACGCCTGCCCATCCCCTGGGCAGGCTTTTTTTCTTTATGCCATCAGCCTTATCGGTGTAATGAGCCGAGGGTATTGAAAAGGATATTTCATGCAAAACAATCTGTTTAAACCACGAATCATTGATGTAGAAATGCTGGGTGCCGGTCACGCTAAAGTCGTGATGGAGCCGTTTGAACGTGGGTTTGGCCATACGCTTGGCAATGCGTTGCGTCGTGTACTTTTGTCCTCCATGGTTGGTTACGCTCCCACCGAGGTGACTATTGCTGGCGTCGTACATGAGTATTCGTCGCTAGACGGCGTGCAGGAAGACGTTGTGGATATCTTGCTTAATTTGAAGGGCATCGTATTTAAACTGCATAACCGCGATGAAGTCACTCTTACCTTGAAAAAAGACGGCGAAGGCGCGGTCTTGGCATCGCACATTGATTTACCACATGATGTTGAGCTGATTAATCCTGACCATGTCATCGCTAATTTGACGTCAGGCGGCAAACTTGATATGCAGATCAAAGTTGAAAAAGGCCGTGGTTACGTGCCTGGCAACGTTCGCCGTTTATCAGAAGATGCGAATAAAACAATCGGTCGTATGATTTTGGATGCGTCTTTCTCACCTGTTCGTCGTGTTTCTTATGCGGTTGAGTCAGCACGCGTTGAACAGCGTACAGACTTGGATAAGTTGGTTATCAATATCGAAACCAATGGCGTGATTTCCCCAGAAGAAGCGATTCGTCAATCAGCGCGTGTGTTGGTTGATCAGTTGAATGTATTCGCTGCGCTTGAAGGTACAGAAGCGGCTGCTGAAGCACCTTCACGTGCACCAGCAGTTGATCCAGTATTGTTGCGTCCAGTCGATGACTTGGAATTGACAGTACGTTCAGCAAACTGCTTGAAAGCAGAAAACATTTACTACGTTGGTGATTTGATCCAGCGTAGCGAAAACGAATTGTTGAAGACACCAAACTTAGGTCGTAAGTCACTCAACGAAATCAAAGAAGTCTTGGCTTCGCGTGGTTTGTCTCTCGGTATGAAGCTCGAAAACTGGCCACCAGCCGGCTTGGAAAAATAATTTTTTAACACAAATAAATTACCGGCCCGCGCTGCCTCGGCATCGATAGAAGAGCTGGATTCTTTAAACTAGAAAGGAAGTACCATGCGTCACCGTCACGGCTTACGTAAGCTAAATAGAACTTCATCCCACCGTCTTGCAATGTTGCGCAATATGACAGTATCTCTGTTGCGTCACGAAGCAATCAAGACAACTTTGCCAAAAGCCAAAGAATTGCGCCGTGTTATCGAGCCGATTTTGACAATGGGCAAAACTGATACCTTAGCGAACAAGCGTTTAGCTTTTTCTCGTTTGCGCGATCGCGAAATGGTTGTGAAATTGTTTGCAGAACTGGGCCCACGTTATGCAAATCGCAATGGTGGTTATTTGCGTATTTTGAAAATGGGTTTCCGCGTAGGTGACAATGCACCAATGGCGTATGTCGAACTCATGGATCGTCCAGAAATGTCTGATGTCGCTGATGCGCCAACAGCAGAATAAGTAGTCGCAACGAATCAAAAGCCGTTCAAAGTAATTTGAACGGCTTTTTTATTTCTATCTTGTGTTAGTTAGCGTAGAACTTGGCGACCAATCATGTGCCGATTCAAGCTTATGAGTAAGTTTTTTTAAAATTACACTTTTAATGTTTATTGAGAACATGAGACGCCTTAAAAAGAGTAAGGCCAACATGAAACAAAAACTCCAAAAGTGATAACTTAATCATTGCTTGAAGCACCTGACATTCGATGTAGCAATAAATTTATCTGAAATCGCAAGTATTTAATGACGAGGTTTGCATGTTCGTAAAACTGATTGGAAATTTCTCTCATGCCAAACAATGGCTATATGGAGTGTCTGCTGGCGTTATTTTCTTACTCGCCTCAGTTTTGCCAAACTTCGCGCAGGCGCAAGAATTTTTGGATCCTGAACTGGCGTTTAAGGTCTCTGCGACCATGGTTGAGCCAGGTTTGGCCGAAGTGAAGTTCACTATTGCTGAGGGCTATTATCTGTATCGCGAGCGCCTAAAATTCGAAGCGAATGGCGCGAAATTGGGTACGCCTGTTTTGCCAAAGGGCAAAGTGAAGTTTGACGAGACATTTCAAAAAGAAGTTGAAACCTATCGGCATGAATTGTTGGTCCGCGTTCCAGTTGAAGCTGCGGGTAATTTCACCTTAAATGTTGGGCACCAAGGTTGTGCTGACCTAGGTTTATGTTACCCACCCGTCGTCACGCCCGTTGCCATCTCGATTTCAGGCGTGAGTGTCGCACCCCAAGCGAATAGCCAAGCGCCGCTTGGAGCAAATG
>JAIETO010000267.1 GCA_019745005.1 Burkholderiaceae bacterium | reverse complement strand
CGTGATAGAACTTTGATTGACGTTGGTGATGGTGGCCATGGTACTTTCCTCTAAGCAAAATACCCCTGGTCACTGAAATGACCAAGGGATTAACTTTTTCAATGAAGAACTATGCCTCTTCGATTGATGTTTCCATTTTTTTAACGTAACAGAGCTAATACACCCTGTGGCAAAGCATTCGCTTGCGCCAAAATGGCCGTACCTGCTTGTTGCAATACTTGACCACGTGTCAAGTTAGCGGTTTCTGTTGCAAAATCAGCGTCACGAATCCGGCTACGTGATGCGCTTAAGTTTTCAGACGTGGTTTGCAAGCTCGATACTGCCGATGAGAAACGGTTTTGGAACGCACCCAATGACGCACGAGAGGTGTTAATCGATTGTAGCGCAGAGTCGATGGTCGCTAACGCCGAGGTCGCCCCAGCCGCCGTGCCTAGGTTGAGTGATGACACACCCGCACCAACTGTTACGGTAGCGGAAGTGAAACCACCTGTTAAGTTGGCAGCGGTTAAGCCATTGTTTGTGCCATTAGCTAAGGTAATGCCGGCGGAGCTAGTCGAGGTGAGCGCAAGTGTTGAAGTCGCTACATCAGTTGCGCCAGCCGCAGAAACTGTAATGCCTGTATTAGCAGCGGCCGCAGCAGCATTTGTACTCGCAGTAATGGTAATGTTACGACCGTCCGCAGCAGCCAAGGCAACCGCGCCTGTTGAAGTGTTGAACGTCGCGGTAACGCCAGTTTGCGTACTAATCGCATTGACCGCAGCCGCAACTTGTGCACCACGTTGCGCACCTGAAGTGGATGCGCTCAAAGACCCTAAGTTGACGCCGTTAATAGTAATGTCGCCAGATGCAATGGCTGTTGCGCTAGTTGAAGCAGTTCCTGCAACGGTTGTTGACCCAACCGTTGCGGTAACACCTGTGCTACCACTAATCGCATTAATTGCGTTCGCTTTCGCAATGCCGCTACCGTTCGAATTGGAGAACGAAACGCCGTCAGAGGAAGAGGCACCGACTTGAAAGCCATTAATCGACAAATCCCCAGAGGCTAGTGCGGTCGTTGTCACTGCACCTGCACCTGCAACATTTGTTGCAAAGCCAGAAGAGGAGCCAACGCCTAAGGCGTTTGCACGCGCACTGGAAATTGAGGAAATGCTAATTTGGTCATTGGCGGTGCCGTTTGCGCCAACTTGGAATGTTTGTGCTGTAAAGCTACCGTCTAACAAATTAACACCGTTGAAGTTGGTGCTGCTTGCCACACGGTTAATTTCAGAAATCAACTGTGATGCTTCGTTATTTAAGGCGGCACGGTCAGAAACACTGTTTGTGCCGTTGGCAGACTGAACTGCTAAGTCACGAATACGTTGCAGGTTTGAACCAATTTGTTGTAACGCGCCTTCAGCGGTTTGCGCTAAGGAAATACCGTCATTAGCGTTACGAACTGCTTGATTAAGACCGCCAATTTGTGACGAAAGGCGCTCAGAAATTGCGAGGCCTGCTGCGTCATCTCTCGCACTATTAATACGCAAGCCTGAAGAAAGCCGTTGTAAAGAAGTATTGAGCGACGATTGAGAAGTGGTTAAATTACGTTGTGCATTCAAGGATGCAATGTTGGTGTTAATGACAGTCATGGTATTTCTCCTTACCTAAGTTATTCAAATTGGCGAGTTAGCCTTAAACTTTGGTCTGTCTTAATGACTAGTGGACCGCCGTTGAATTGGGTAACGGATACGAGTGAAAAAAAATTAGCCAATTTCCGTAAATAAACATTTATTTTTTTACTCAAGAAATTGATTTATTTCCGTTCTACGGCAAGAATTAAAAATACTTAAGGGCTAAATTGGGGTAAAAATCACATTCTTTTTTACTCATGCAATGTGGAAAATGAGGCGTAAGCTGTACTTTGACTTAAGCTTATGGGTGCACTTGTGGCATTTGGTCGCAAAAAATCTTTCAAAATGCTTTTGGGTTTAATGAAATTAAAAATTTTTAACGATGTTAATTCGATTTTAAAACAGTCGTACAACAATCAAATTGACGGAAAGTGCAAATATGAGCAGGGTGAAGCGCGCAAGTAGTTTCAATGTACGGGAATCGCTGCATCAGGCAAACGTTGCTATTAAGTCTGGCAAGCTGGACGAGGCAAAAGCAATCTGCCGTCGGATAATTCAACATGCACCGGAACACCCTGATTGCCATTTTTTACTTGCACAAATAAGTTTTGATGCAAAGGAGTTTGAGGAATCGCTGCAGCATTTGCAAAACAATTTTACGAGATCACGAAATAAGGCTGTCAACAAGCAGGCTTATTACAATGTTTTAAATCAATTTTTACTCAGTAAGCAGTATTCTGCACTAGAAAATGGCAGTCGCTGGCTGACTTCGTTTATGCCAAAGGATGGAATTGCTTGGGATTATTTTGGTTTGAGTTTGATTGAACAAGGAAAGTTTTTTGAGGCGCATAACGCACTGTCCGTTGCGGTCACGTATTTACCCAATAATCCTCATGTGCTGTGTAACTTAGGCAACGCGCTTATTTCGCTTGAACGCTGCGCTGAAGCGGCACAATTCCTGCAAAAAGCAGTAAGTCTTGCGCCGAATATGGTGGTAGCACATAACAATTTAGGTAATGCCTTACGCTTTATTGGCGATCCAAAGGCGGCGATCGAAAGCATTTCGACCGCGATAAAAATTGACCCCAACATTGCCTACTTGTATAACAATATTGGGCTTGCATTTCGCGAAAACAGCATGCCTGCGGTTGCGATAGAAAACTATCACAAGGCATTGGCATTGCAGCCTGATTTGATTCAGGTGTATCCAAATTTAATCGACGCTCTGCGCCAAAATGGGCAAGTGCAAGACGCGATTGATTGCAGCCAAAATGCCATGGAAAAATGCGATCAATTACCTGAATTTTGGGGCGGATTTGGCGACGCTCTGCGAGAAGGTAACCATTTAGATGCAGCGATTGAAGCGTATGTGCGAGCATTGAGCTTCAGGGGTGATAGTCATTCTTCATTCAATCGCCGGATTTATACGAATCTACTGTTTTGTTTAAATTACCATCCTGATTTGAGCGCTGAAGTGATCTATAACGCCTATCATGAATTTGATGTGCGTTTTGGTCAGCCACTAAAAAGCACCTGGCGACCGTTTCGCAATGCGCGTGATGCTTCCAAGAGACTCAAAATCGGATATGTCGGCCCAGTTTTTTATAACCAAGTGTGTAAATATTTTTTGATTCCATTGCTCGAGCACCATGATCGTGAGCAAGTCGAAATTTTCGCGTACGCGGGCGTGCCGTTTGAAGACGGTACCACCCAACATTATAAAACTTTGGTTGATCATTGGATTCCTACTAGAGAACTAACAGACGAACAGCTTGCTGATCGCATCTATACCGACCAGATTGATGTGTTGATCGACTTGGCCGGTCATACCAATAACAATCGTTTAGCCGTATTTGCAAGAAAGCCCGCGCCAGTTTCCCTGCATTGGCTCGATTATGGCTACACCACGGGCTTGAAAGCCATTGATTACTATCTGACCGACACGGCTACCGTGACTAACAATTGCGCGCATTTGTTTGCTGAAAAAGTTTGGTGCCTCGATGGGCCGGCATTCGTTTACCGCCCAGATACACGTAGAGCCGAGCTAAGCGAATCGCCAGCAAGTCAGACTGGCATTATTACGTTTGGCAGTTTGTCACGTTCGACACGAATTAATCATCGGGTCGTGAAATTATGGGCGGCCATACTTGATGCGATGCCGAATTCCCGCTTGATGATTAATAGCGGTGACTTTAAAGACGTGCAAGTGCAAGAAGAAATGGCCTCGCGGTTTATGCGCTATGGCATCGATCGCTCTAGGCTGTTGATCGGCTTTAGCACGCCATCATGGGAAGTGCTCAAGCATATTGATATCGGTTTGGACTGCTTTCCGCACAATTCGGGCACCACCTTGCTAGAGACCTTGTACATGGGAATTCCCTTCGTGACATTGACTGATAGGCCTTCGGTTGGCCGTATTGGTGCTAGCGTACTGACTGGGATGGGGCGAACTGAATGGATCGCCAATACGGAAGAAGAATATGCACAAAAAGCGATTATTTTGGCACACGATATCGAGGGCTTGGTACATATGCGCAAGCACATGCGGCAGGAAATGGAATCGTCGGCATTAATGGATGAACCAGCATTTGCTCGTTCAATGGAGAAAGCTTATCGTCAAATGTGGCAGCGTTATTGCGAGGAGTCAGCGACATGAAGGCAGTCATACTTGCAGGTGGACTAGGTACACGGATTTCAGAAGAAACGCATCTCAAGCCGAAACCGATGATAGAAATTGGAGGGAATCCGATCTTATGGCACATCATGAAAAGTTATTCATCACATGGCGTAAATGATTTCGTTATTTGCTGCGGCTACAAAGGTTATTTAATTAAGGAATACTTCGCCAACTATTTTTTACATATGTCAGATATCACTTTTGATTTGCAGAACAATGCAATGGAAGTGCATGAACGCCATGCCGAACCTTGGAACGTCACTTTGGTTGACACTGGGGCTGATACCATGACGGGTGGTAGATTGAAGCGTGTTGCACGTTATGTGCAAGGTGAAGAAGCATTTTGTTTTACCTATGGCGACGGTGTGTCAGATCTAGATATCTCGGCGTCGATTGCCTTTCATCGGGCGCATGGCAAGCTGGCGACGGTCACAGCCGTGTTGCCGCCCGGGCGTTATGGTGCGTTGCGCCGCGAAGGTGATTTGGTTTCGGGATTTACCGAAAAGCCGCGTGGCGAAGGCGGTTGGATCAACGGTGGTTATTTTGTCTTGTCACCGCAAGTGCTGAATTTTATTAGCGACGACGACATTAGTTGGGAAGTGGAACCACTCAATGCGCTGGCGCAAGGTCATCAATTGATGGCCTTTGAGCATTCGGGGTTTTGGCAGCCAATGGACACCTTGCGCGAGAAAAATCTGCTTGAAGATTTATGGCAATCAGGGAAAGCACCATGGCGAACGTGGTAACCGTTGCACAAGCATTGCCCCCCGAA
>JAIETO010000062.1 GCA_019745005.1 Burkholderiaceae bacterium | reverse complement strand
GAAAACTCGTCAGCCGGGCAGCCCAAGTCAAGAGAACATGTCGCCTCTAAATCAGGCATAAAAATTGACTTCTCTGGACTCAGTATTTTTGCCGTTTCGCCCATGAACTTTACACCAGCGACAATCAGCGTTTTCGCGGTATGGTCGCGCCCAAAACGCGCCATTTCTAATGAGTCCGAGACGCAACCGCCTGTTTCTTCGGCGAGCACTTGGATTTCGGCGTCTACGTAATAATGCGCAACGAGTACCGCGCCTTTGTCTCTAAGTAGTTGTTTAATCTCGTGTTTTAAACTTTGTTTCTCAGTGGCGCTTGGCTCATCAGGCACGCTTGCCCATGCAGACGCGACGCAACTCGTTCCTGCGGTCATTGCGGGGCGTTCGAATTCAATAATCTTACTTGCGCTCATCAAAAACTCGTCTATTCATTGTCTAGTGTAGGCGGTGGCTGCGATACTCATTGCCCATATCATCGTCGTCATCGCTGTCGTGGTCATGTCCGTGCGCACCGTGCACATGGCCATGTGTAATTTCTTCTTCTGTCGCCGCACGTACCTCGGTAACGTGCAAGGAAAACCGCAGCGCCATGCCAGCTAAGGGATGATTGCCGTCCAAAACGACTTTGTCGCCTGCGATATCTGTCACAGAGAAAATCATTGGACTATATTCCTCGTCATCGTCGTTTTCGTCTGGTGAACCTTCAAATTGCATACCAACCTCGAGAGGCGTTGGTAGATTTTTTCTCTCTTCAACTTTGACGAGATCGGCGTCATATTCTCCAAACGCATCTTCTGGTTCTACTTGTATCGTGGTTTGAAAGCCCGCTTCTTTTCCCTCTAAGGCTTCTTCAATTTTTGGTAAGGTGTTTTCATAGCCGCCATGTAAATACACCATCGGGTCTTGTCCCTCTTCGATAACATTATTCTGCGCGTCCGACAGCGTATACAACACGGTGACGACAGTGTTTTTTGCAATTTTCATTATTTTTCCTTTTGCTGTGTTGATGCCATTTTCGTTCTACTATGATTATACCTTTGAGTATCAAATGACCACATCTATAATCCTGCTATGAAAAATTTACCCTCAACGATAAACGTGCTTGGCGACATTAGTCCTGCTCAATTTTTAAAAGAGTATTGGCAAAAAAAGCCGCTTCTCATTCGCGCAGCTATCCCAAATTTAAAGCCTCTGCTCACTGCAAAAAAATTGTTTGCGATGGCGAAGCGCGATGATGTTGAGTCGCGATTGATTTGCGCCTTCGATCAACATTGGGATATGTCCAACGGTCCGTTCAGTGCGCTCCCCGATACAAGCAAAGATGAATGGACGCTGCTTGTTCAGGGCGTCAACCTCCACGATAAAGCGGCTGATAGTCTCCTGCGGCGCTTCAATTTCATTCCAAATGCGCGCCTTGATGACTTGATGATCAGTTACGCGACAAACGGCGGTGGCGTTGGCGCCCACTTCGACTCGTATGACGTATTTCTGCTGCAGGCACACGGAAAACGGCGCTGGCGCATTAGCGCACAAGAAGATTTATCGCTGATTGAAGGAATGCCTTTAAAAATACTACGGCGTTTCGTACCCGAACAAGAATTTGAACTTGAACCAGGCGATATGCTGTATTTGCCGCCTCACTATGCGCATGAGGGTGTTGCAATTGGCGAGTGCATGACATATTCCATCGGTTTTCGGGCGCCATCTTTTCAGGAGTTAGGGGAAGCATTTCTCAACTTTATGGTGGACACGATTGAACTTCCTGGAAGATTTTCTGATCCCGACCTTAAACTGACAAAACATCCCGCTGAGTTAAGCACATCGATGCTCTCCGAAGTTCAAACCCAGCTCGATCAAATTAAATTTACCCATTCGGACATGACGATATTCTTAGGTGAATATTTGACGGAACCGAAGGCAAGTGTTTTTTTCGACTCGCCCAAAAAACCACTTTCACCAACGCGGTTCAAATCGGAAGCAAGTAAAAACGGCTTAGCTCTCTCATTAAAAACCCAAATGCTTTACAAAGGCAGCCATATTTTTATCAATGGAGAATCCTTTATCGTCAACGCCGCTGATGGCGTTCCATTAAAACAATTGGCGAATGAGCGCTATATCTTGCCTGAATCACTAAAAACCTGCTCCGATGACGTTTTCGAGGCTTTTTGTATTTGGTATGAGGATGGTTGGTTAACGCTTCGCGATGATGACTAGTGTTACCTGCAAAGGAAAAAAATATTTTTTTTGCAATTTGCCATGTTTTTTTACGAAAGTTTTAAAAAATGTGTCTTATTTTCCTACTTAAAATCCCATTTTCTCTGTTCTCTCAAAGCAAAAATCATTATAATTCGGGGTTAGGAAACTTTCGTAGGGGCCTAGTGTCATCTTGATACAAAGCCGGCGAATAAGCCTATGTAGAGCGATAATTACCGGTAATTATTCATCGCAATAGTTTTATTTTATTTTTTGATCCATTTAAAGAAAGCACTAATATGAAAAAATCACTCTTGCTCGTTTCCTTGTTAGCAATCGCTTTGGCAGCTTGCAGCAAAGCACCAGAAGCTCCAGCACCAGCACCAGCGCCTGTTGCAGCTCCAGCACCAGCTCCAGCAGCTGACGCAGCAGCTTCTGCTCCAGCAGCAGCACCAGCAGCCGACGCAGCAGCAGCTTCTGCTCCAGCAGCAGATGCAGCAGCTTCTGCTCCAGCAGCGAAGTAATTTTTGTTTTAGAAAAAAACCGGCGAAATTCGCCGGTTTTTTTTCGCCCAAAATTTTGCGTCAAAATAAAAAACGAGCCTTTCAGCTCGTTTTTTATTTACAGAGTCGAATGCCAATCTGACAATCGGCCTTCAATCGAATTTGCGATTGAATACTACTTTAGCTGGTCGTTAAGCAATTGGATAATTTTCTCTGCTACTGGTGAAGTGGATACTTTTCCATCTTCGCCATGAACGGAAACTAAACAAATATTGCCTTTTTCTTTGACGTTGATGCGATATTTCTGGGCTGCTTTACTTGCATCACTACTACCCCATGAAAACAAGCGTGAGAAGAAACCTTCACTTGCGCCCTTCGTTTTCGCATCGATGTCTTGGTCAATATAGCGAACGTAATACAACCCTTGAGAACGATCACGATCTTCGACTGTAAAGCCAACCCGATCCAGCGCCAAACCAATTCTGCGCCATGAACGATCAAAGCCTTCGTCCGTTTCGAGGTAACTAATATTTTCCGTCTTAATTAATTTTGCTCGTGGTTTTCCTTCTGCTGCTTTCGCCACTTCAACTTTTGCGCGCTCAGTGTCAACACCCAATCGGACTAACAAACGAGATAAGAATTCCGCCTCCAGTGCTGGATCGCTCGGACGTGGTGTCCAAGCGGTCGATTCTTTTTGGCTACCTACCAAAACTTCTTGTGCGCCACGGTGGCTGATGTAAATTTCTACATTACCATCTTTAGTACGTTCTAAGCGCGTACGAAATTTATCGCGCTCGCCCGTTGAGTAAAGCGAATCCAGCACCTTACCTAATGTATTGCGCACAAAATCTTGTGGAATTTTGGCGCGATTTTCTGCCCAATCGGTTTCCATGACACCTGTATCTTGATTTTCTACGCTGATTAAGAAACCAAGTTCTTGCCAAAAATCTTTCAGTTGGGGCCATAACACTTCAGGTGTTTGCTTTACAACCAACCACCGTTGCGAACCGTCACGCTCAATACGTATCTCTTTAATTTGGAGAGGAGCAATAATGTTGCTAGAAGATGTTTCTTTGGTACCTTTCTGCAAATTATAAGCAGACGCTGTCGCACTACTCTGGTTCGCCTCAGGAATGCCGAATCGACTATCGCGACGAATTTGCGTTAAATCAGGCGGAATTTCCAACGATGCTGTTGTTACCTTACTTGCGCTTTTATAGTCAATGCGATTTGGCTCGAGAAGATCGCCAACCGCGCTACACGCACTTAAACTGATTACACCAACCAACAAGACTGTGTTGGTCAAACTGCGTTTAGCGACAAAACTTTTTGCCATGTGAACATCCCTACTTATTGTTATCAATTAAAACTGAACAAAAACCGAATGGCGAAGACAAACGCCAACGCCGGCGCAATATTTTTCTTCGGCGCTATTGTAATACACCTGATTCACGCAACGCCGCGCGAACAGTCTCATGATACTGCGCCGATAGAGGCACTAAGGGTAAGCGCAGTCCGGTTGGAATTAAGCCCATTTCCGCCATTGCCCACTTCACAGGCAAGGGATTAGGCTCAATAAATAATTTATTGTGCAAGGGAAGCAAGCGGTCATTGATCTCTCTCGCTTTCGAAATTTCCCCCTGCATTGCTGCCACACACATTTCATGCATGGCTCTTGGTGCAATATTTGCGGTGACAGAAATATTACCTTGACCACCACAAAGCATCAGCGCCATTGCTGTAGCGTCGTCGCCTGAATAAACCGCAAACGATTTTGGGACAAGGCGCAGCAATTCGATATCTCTGGCGATGTTGCCGCTCGCCTCTTTCACGCCAACAATACCTGGGACTTGCGCTAAACGCAGCATCGTTTCATTCGACATATCAGCGACCGTGCGACCTGGAACGTTGTACAAGATAATTGGCAAGTCGACAGACTCTGCGATCTTCTTAAAGTGTTGATACATGCCCTCTTGTGTTGGGCGATTGTAATAGGGTACAACTTGTAACGATGCATCTGCGCCAATGTCTTTAGCAAATGTGGTGAGGGCAATTGCCTCGACCGTAGAATTGCCGCCAGAGCCAGCGATGATAGGGATTCGCTTATTGGCATGTTCAACCGCAACGCGGATCAATTCGCAATGTTCAGGCACTGTCACGGTTGGTGACTCGCCCGTCGTGCCCACAATCACAATGCCATCAGTTCCTTCGGCAATATGCCAATCAATTAACTTGCGTAAGCATGGCAAGTCAAGACTGCCGTCGGGATGCATGGGGGTAACAATGGCAACTAAACTGCCGCGAATCTGTGTCATATGCAAACGAAGAAAAAAGTTAAACCCCGATTGTAGCGGATCAGCCCTAGCTCAGGGAGAGTATCGCAACAAATATGCT
>JAIETO010000192.1 GCA_019745005.1 Burkholderiaceae bacterium | reverse complement strand
AAGTATTCCAGATCCGCAGCGTCGGCATTCGACATTCTGTTTTCGACCGGAAGGCGAAAATCGCGCAGTGCGTAGTTAAACTGCTGCAACTCGAATGCCATTTCTGGCGTAAAAAAGTCAGGGTTGATCGCCGCTTCGACGGGAAATTTTGCTTGTAAATTCTTGTTCGCAAAGACAACAAGGTTGTAACTGTCTGGCGAACGTCCCCACCAAACGTTTTGATCAAATGTCTGCCTCAGGTGACGCAAATGAGGAATCAGGTCTCTTTGCTTGCCCCACATATTGCAGACCAGAATACCATTCTCGCCGAGTGCGTCATAACACTGTGCTAGAAATTTTGGGCTGCACAAAGCTTGAACTAGGCCACTCATATCAAAACCATCGAGCAAGATGACATCCACCAAATCGGGTACATCGCCGATATTACTCACCGCGTTGCAACACTTAATCACTAAGCGTTCATCATCGTCAGGTACACAAAATTGCTTTCTGAGAGCAATGACTTCGGGATCAATTTCAAGTACCGTTATCTTGCTACTTGGTAAAAATCGATGACAAAACTTGACCAAGGAACCACCGCCCAAACCCACCATCAAGATATGGCTAGGCGAAGGATTGAGAAAAAGAAAACTCATCATCGCCCTCGTGTAGCCAAATAAGAGCTCGTCGGGCGCATCGATTCGCATTACGCTTTGCACTGAGTTTTGGTCAAAGTACATAAAGCGCAAGTTGCCATCGTCCATTACGAAAGGCTTACCTTTATGGAGTTCACTGAGTTCAGCGACGACCTGAGCCGGCGTTTGTCGCGCCCGAACGAATTTATCAAGCACTAACTGCGACAAACTCTGCGTCATTTTCTGCATATAAACTGCACCTGTTTTCCAGACCTAAAGTTCGTTGCCATTTGAAAGTTTCGGGTATAGTAAGCGCCATACTTAGAGCTACGCCAACGTCAATCGTTGATCAAAATTGATGTGTCGATTTTCGCTGAAGTGCTTTGATGTTGCCGTTCCTACGTCGGGAGCTCAGATAAAAGTTTCGTTAATGAACTATGGTAGCGCGCAACGGTCTATGTTGCTGCCTTTTACGCATCAAGAAATTCATTTTTGCCCTCTTCCTACAATCTCATTGGAGAACCACACATGAAAAAGCTCTTCTTCTCAATCGCTCTATTTGCTGGATTTGTTCAGGCTAGTAGCGCTGACGATGCACTTAAATCGGCCATCGCGGGCGCCAACAGAACGCCAGCCAATGTGACACGCGACGCAGCACGCCACCCGTACGAGACTTTGCAATTTTTTGGCATTAAACCAAACATGACAGTGGTTGAACTCTCACCAGGCGGCGGCTGGTACACAGAAATTCTTGCTCCTTACTTGCGTAACCACGGCAAGCTGATCGTGGGCATTAGTGATCCTGAATCAAAGAATGAAAATGCACGTAAAGGCTACGCGCGTTTCAAACAACGCATGGAAACCAACCCGCAAGCCTACGACAAAGTTGTTTTTGGCATTTTTGAACCTGCCAACAAAATCGACTACGCCGCAAAAAATAGCGTTGATTTGGTACTGACCTTCCGCAATATCCATAACTGGGTGCAATTTGGCGACGCGACGATGCAAAACGTTTTTAAAACCGCGTTTGACAGTCTGAAATCTGGCGGTGTGTTTGGTATCGTCGAGCATCGGCTACCAGCGTCAGTAACGCAATCAGAGAAGGCTGAAACTGGCTATGTGCATGAAGCCTATGTGATTAAATTGGCAGAGCATGCAGGATTTAAGTTGGCAGCAAAATCTGAAATTAACGCCAATCCTAAAGATACAGCTAATCACGAAAATGGCGTTTGGGCATTGCCACCAGTGCTCGCGAACAAAGAAAAAGATCAAGCAAAATACTTGGCAATTGGCGAGAGTGACCGCATGACGCTAAAATTTGTGAAGCCGTAAGGCTTTTGAGGCAGTCGAACTTTAAGTTGTCCAAATGTTGAAGGCAGAGGAATAAGCCATGCGTTTTAAGATGATTCTCTACTTGTTGCTTTTTTCTCTTTCTTCACAAGGCTACGCTGCGGACAAATATCGGATTGACCCCGAACATACTTTTAGCAGTTTCGAATACGAGCATTGGGGTCTTTCGAAACAACGAGGGCGTTTCGATAAGACCAGCGGCATGATAGAACTTGATATCCCAGCAGGTGTTGGCTCAATTCAAATAGAGATTGAATCAAATTCCATCAGCACGGGTTCTGACACGTTCAACAAAGTGATGCGCTCAAGTAGTTTTTTTGAGTCCGAGGAATATCCGAAAATTATTTTTAACTCGACAAAGCTTGTTTTTGCAGACGGCAAGCTAACGCAAGTTGAAGGAAACTTAAAGATAAAGGATACGACCAAAACCGTCACCTTGGAGATTACCCAATTTGGCTGCCGCTTCGTCATTCCTTATCTAAATCAAGCTTGCGGGGCAAATGGACAAACCAAAATTTTGCGCAGCGATTTCAAAATTGGCCGCTACGTGCCTTTTGTTTCTGACGAAATCACCTTGTATATCAGCGTTGAAGGCATTAAAGAATAAATCGAACTGTATCAACGAATGACCCAAATTCAGGTTACTAAACGCGTGACCATTTTCTTTTGGTAAAAAAAAATGATAAGAGGAAGTTGTTTTACGTTAAGACACGTGCAGAAGGAAGACCTATCCACCTACCTGAGTCTGCATAACGATTTAGTAGCGCGAGGCGATTATTTACCGCTAGATTTAATGTTGCATGGCAGTGCCGAGAAAAAAATCGATGAGGAAAGGTTTTCAAAGGATTTGCGTGAAACTTTCTTAATCGTCGACGACATGAACGAGATTATCGGTAGCGTTTTTCATTTCAAAACAGTGCCCTACTTCAATTCGCGCGAAATTGGATATGGTATGTATAAGCAACAGGCTCGCAGCAAAGGTGTGATGACTGAAGCAGTAAAAATTTTGGCCAGCTACTTATTCAAAACGCTGCAAATTAACCGCCTTGAAATTCATACCCATATTGACAATCACGCTTCTGAGAAAGTCGCCATTAAATGCGGATTTCTTAAGGAAGGCATTGCGCGTGGTGCGCATTTCAGCCGTGGGCAGCACGTCGATATAGCCATGTATGCCTTGTTACGAGGTGAATGGGAACAATTGCCTTGGCGCAATTTGCCATAAAAAAAGCGCCGAATTCGGCGCTTTTTTTTCACACGAGATAAGAATTACTTCTCAACGTATGTACCAGCTTTGAGTTCTGGCCAATTTTTATCAGCATCTTTCACGTAGCCTGGAATATCTTTCTTCCAACGACGCAACACTTCTGGGCTCAAGTTCAAGTACAACTTGCCACTTACAACTTTGAATGATGCTGGATCAATTTCAGGTGTGAAGCCTTGTGCTACGCCGTATGCGCAGTAACCGCCGTACTGAGGCGCATATTTTTCTGGCTCGGCTTTGAACGCGTCAAGATTTGCTTGTGTGCTGAAATGCCATTCGGCATCTTGCCATTTGTATGTCAGGTTCTTCTTACCTTTGACTGGCTTATTTTGCTTAAAGTAGGCAACTGGGTCATAACCGCGAATCGCACCATCTTCTGTTGAAAAAATTGCTGGTGGAGCCGCAGCAAACGCAGCGCTTCCAACAACCGCAAACATAACTGCTGCGACTGCTTTAACTAAATTTAAACGACGTGCAAAAGAAAATAGCATGATAAAACTCCTTATTTTGAAGATAAATGCTTCGATTAAAACCACGGTCAATTACAAAACTGAACTCTAATTCGTCGAACCAGTTTATACAAACTTACATAAAGGTGAAGAAATTCCTAAGAATTACTTTCCATCAACTCTTCTAAAGCAGCGATATCTTCCATGATATCGATTGGCGTATAACACAGCACTTCAATTTGCTCATCTGCAAACACGCTACGGCGATCACGGCCTTCGCACAGTTTATCCATGATCTCATCACGCTGGCGCAGTAGCGCTAAGATTTTTTGGTAATACAGTTGAACCAGAGATTGCAGGAAAACATTGACATCTTTTTTCCCATGCTTTGCAGCAATTTTGAAATGTTTTAAGCCAGTTTCGCATTCTTTAAAACTAAGCCAAGGTCCTTTTGTCACCCAGCGATTAACTGTAAAAAAGCCACTGGGCATCCCAATGGCATTCATTGAAACAGCCACCAAATGCGCCGGCGCAGGCTCAAACCGCGAGTTTTTCTTCCTAAGCCCCAAAGATTCCGCATGAACAAAAAGGTGAAAATGCCCATGCTCGACAAACGGACGTTGGAGACCAGGATGCGCATGGTAAAAATACTGAGACGCATTTTTATCGTCCCTGACGTCGTCATCAGGATAATGATCCCATTCGACAAATGTCCGACCGCCAATGACTGTTTGCACGGCGTGCAGACCAGATTCATTTAGATTTTGTAAGCTCTCCACCAGCTTATTTGCTGCAGCCCAGTTAAGGTCACGTTCAGCAATGGAGAAATTTTTCCAAACAGGGGGTTGATTCAACACGACTGGAAGTTGCATGATGAAATAGGGAAAAATGAGAGGGGAGAAACGCGGGGGAACAACCAACTGCAGAACTTACAAACTACATCGATTACAACGCAGCTTGTGAGCCGCGTTGTAATCAAACACGACTATAAGAATTACTTCTTAGCAGCGCAGCAACCTTTTTTAGCACCGCAGCAGCCTTTTTTCTTACCAGCGCAGCAGCCTTTTTTCGCAGCACAGCAACCTTTTTTAGCAGCGTGGCAGCCTTTCTTAGCAGCGCAGCAGCCTTTCTTAGCAGCACACTTACCAGCGCAGCCAGCAAACGCTGGAGCAGCAGTAACAGCAACGGCAGCAACTACAGATGCTGTAGCGATTTTTTTCAATACGTTGGTCAATGATGTAGATTTCATTTATTTCTCCAGAAAATGAATTTAAGAAAAGCCCGTAGCTAGGCAAAAAACGTGATGCGATGTTTATACTACTCAACTTTTGTCGAAACCGCACAAAAATCCTTACAATTTCTTTAAAAAAACACACAATTTGGAAATATGCGACGTTTTATAAATGAAATCAT
>JAIETO010000020.1 GCA_019745005.1 Burkholderiaceae bacterium | reverse complement strand
GCAACAATCATCGGG
Organism: Burkholderiaceae bacterium; assembly: GCA_019745005.1. Taxonomy (GTDB): domain Bacteria; phylum Pseudomonadota; class Gammaproteobacteria; order Burkholderiales; family Burkholderiaceae_D; genus Undibacterium. Next base: position 5,118 of record JAIETO010000020.1, on the reverse strand, counting down.
CATATTGCCGATCACAATGCCCAGCTCAATTTCGATCTGCTTTTCGGCCAGTACGGTGCCGGGCAAAAACACGCCCTCGCCAACGAAGTCCGCCACAAATCGATTGCTTGGCTCGTGGTAGATTTGGTAGGCGCTGTTCCATTGTTGAATTTCGCCCTGATGCAAAATCCCGATGTCGTCAGCGATAGCAAATGCTTCGTTTTGATCATGCGTAACTAAAATCGCCGTGGCGTTTTGTTGTTTGAGAATCTCTCTGACTTCTAAGCCCAATCTTTCGCGCAAGGCAATATCCAGATTGGAGAATGGCTCATCGAGTAGCAAAAGATTGGGTCTGGGTGCCAAGCCCCGAGCGAGCGCCACACGTTGTTGTTGGCCGCCGGATAATTCGTGGGGAAACGCCTGATGGAAATCTTTTAAACCCACCACGTCGAGTAACTCATCGACTCTTTTTTGCCTCTGTTGCTTCTCCATATTGTGCAAACCAAAAGCAATATTCTTTGCAACGCTGAGATGTGGAAACAATGCGTAGTCCTGAAACACCATACCGATCTGCCGCTTCTCGGCTGATAAATGAAAGCTTGCACTGCTGACTAAGCGTCCATCCAAAATAATTTCACCGCTGTTGACCTGTTCAAAACCCGCAATACAACGCAGCGCAGTGGTTTTTCCGCAGCCGGAAGGCCCCAGCAAGCAGGCAATCTGCCCACGTTCCAGTGAAAAATCAAGACGTGAAAATGTCGTCAATGGCTGTGCTCCGCCACGTTCGTGGTAGCTATGCGAAACGTTTTTTAAACTTAGTACAGGCATAAATTAATTAAGATGAAAGACACGTTATCTAAGAAAGCAGATTGCATTGCTTTGGCAGTATTCTTCTCAGGTTTTTTGGCAGGTTTATTGGTAATGTTCGCTTAAGTGTTTTTGCTTCACAACGCTACTTCTCAGAATGACGCGTTAAAAATAAAACCGGGAGTAAGCCTGCGGCTACGATCGCTATCGCGGGTAATGCCGCCCTTTCCCATTGCCCTTCTGACGTCAGCTCAAACACGCGCACCGAGAGGCTGTCCCACCCGAATGGTCGCGTCATCAAAGTAATCGGCATTTCCTTCATCACGTCAACAAACACTAACAAAGCGGCGCTTAAAATGCCGCCGCGCAACATAGGAAGGTGCACGCGCAGAAACAAGCGCCACCCAACCAAGCCCATGCCTTTCGCTGCTTCTTCTTGACTACGGGTGATTCTTTGCATGGCGCTGTCGATCGCATTAAAGCCAGGTGCGAGAAACCGTGCGACGTAGGCCAAGAGCATCACCGTGAGAGTCCCACGTAAGATCGCTCCGTTTCCGATCCAAGCGCCAAACCAGAGGATGAGTTGGTTATCTAACCAAGCAATCGGAATGAACACACCAACCGCCAGCACTGTACCGGGAATTGCGTAACCCAAGGTGGAAAGTCGACCAAAAAAACGCGTCGGCCAGTCGCGATAAAGGCGCAAGCTGTAAGCCAAAATCAAGGCGGCGATAACCACCAAGCATGCCGCCATGGCTGACAACAAGACCGAGTGCAATACAAACATGGGGTAACGTGCATCAAAGTCTTCGGCAAACACACCAACGCACCACACCACGAGTTGCACGACCGGAAGTCCAAAGGCAAAAATCAAAACCAAGCTGGCAAAAGCACAGGCGGCCCACGCAAGTTGGGGACTGAGTTGAAAACGAATTTGTGACGATTTTCCTGCTGCGGTGTAACGTTTTGCGCCACGCCATGCTTGCTCGAGCATGACCATTCCCAACACTAAAAGCACGAGCAGGGACGCCAATTGCGATGCGGCTGCCAAGGAAAAAAGACCGAACCACGCTTTGTAAATCGCAGTGGTGAATGTGTCGTAATTAAAGACAGCAACGGTGCCAAAATCCGCCAAGGCTTCCATCAGCGCCAACATGATTCCGCCCATTATCCAAGGCCGTGCCATTGGTAGCGCGACTTTAAAAAACCCTGCGCGTCGGCTCAAGCCCAACGATTGCGCCACTTCTAATGAGCGACGACCTTGGGTTAAGAATGCATTGCGCGCGAGTAGATAAACGTAGGGATAAAGCGCAAAACTCATAATCAAAATGACGCCGCCACGGGAACGAATCGGCGGAAACCAAGCGCTGCTGCCCAACCAAGCGCGAATAAGCGATTGCAAGGGACCAGTAAAATCGAAAAAGCCAATATTGACGAATGCGGCCACATAAGCGGGCATGGCTAAAGGCAGCATTAAAGCCCAAGCAAAAAAACGTCGGCCGGGAAACTCGCAGACCGCTGTGAGCCATGCCAAACTCACCCCTAAAAATCCAGTCAGAAGACCGACACCCAATACCAACCACAGAGTATTGAGCAATAAATCAGGTAAAACGTAGGTGCGGAGGTGTTGCCAGATCGCAGGCTCCGGCGAGAGCAAAGAATGCAACACGACCAGCAATGGAATTAATGTAATCAGGGACACCAAAAAAGCGGCAAGGCGCCAACCCGTCATCTTTATACTAAGGAAATGAAGGGTGTGGCGCCAGTTACGCGGTAGGTGATTACTCGTTGCTCTGTACAGCGTTTGCTCCATTGGACTTATTTGTAACCAGCGCGATCCATAAGTCGAACTGCGTCGGCTTGTAATTCGCCCGCTTTAGTGACGTTGATCAAATTTTGTTTAAAGCTGCCCCAAGAAACGAGTTTTGCGTCTGGCTTAACGGCTGGGTTAGCCGGGAACTCTAAATCCAAATCAGTAAACAAGTTTTGCGCTTTATCAGATGAAAGCCATTCTAAGAATTTTTGTGCGCCAACTGGATTTTTCGCGTGCTTCGTAATCCCCGCGCCCGCTACGTTGACATGCACACCTTTGCCGGCCTGATTCGCCCAAAACAACGCAATCGGTAAATTTGGTTTCTTTTCAATTAAACGGCCGTAGTAGTAAGTGTTGGCTATGCCGACGTCGCACTGCCCCGCGCCAATGGCTTCGAGCATTTTGGTGTCATCAGCGAACACATCAGTCGCCAAATTCGCGATCCATCCCTTGACCACGGCCTCGGTTTTTGCCTCGCCGTACTCATCCATCATCATTGCGACCAAAGACTGGTTGTAGACTTTTTTGGAGGTGCGCAAGCACAGCCGCCCTTTCCATTTTGCTGTAGCTAAATCTTCATAAGTAGAAAGTTCGCCCGCCTTCACTTTTTGAGAATTAAAAAAAATCGTCCGCGCGCGCACCGACAAGCCAAACCACTGATTCTTAGGGTCGCGCAAGTGTGCGGGAATATTCGCATTCAATATGGGGGAATTGATCGTTTGCAGCAGACCCGCATTTGCGGCTTGCCAAAGATTGCCCGCATCAACGGTTATCAGCATATCGGCAGGCGTATTGGCCGCCTCCGCTTTCAAGCGCTCCATTAACGGCCCTTCTTTGTCTGTCACAAATTTGATCTGCACACCGGTTTGTTTGGTGTAGAGGTCGAACAAGGGCTTGATGTATTGCTCGTTGCGTGCGGAGTAAATGACGATTTCTTCCGCTTGCACGATGGAACTTGTCGTAACGATGCTAACGAAGCTACTTAAAGCGACAGCAATTTTTAATAATTTCATGAAACAGCCTCCGATGATTCAGATTGAAAATGACTTGATGGGATAAATATTATCACAAATGATAATCATTCTCATATAGAATTAAAAAATATTTCCTCACTTTTTTCACCTTGCCGGTAGAAATCGTCAGGACTTATGCATCGAAGCTACAAGCGACCTTGTGGTCGCCGTGCGATACTTAGTCAATCGGCAAACTACTCACTGGCTTAATCTCCTCCATGCAAATCATGGAGCGCAGCGTGGCGACGCCTGGCACTTGCATTAATCGGTCAGTCAAAAATTGCGAGAGGCTTTTCAGATCGGGCGCGACGACTTTTAAGATGTAATCGAAGTCTCCTGAAATTGTGTGACATTCGATGATATCGGGGAAGGCCATGATATTGCGTTCGACTTCCCGCACATTACGAAATTGTTCGCGGTCCAAGGACAAACTAACGAAGGCCATGACGCCTAGACCGATTGCTTCAGCCGAGACTTGGGCGACATAACCACGTATCACTTTTTGCTCTTCGAGCAACCGCACGCGGCGCAAAGTTTGTGGTGGTGACAGATGAATGCTCTCTGCCAACTGCAAATTACTCATGCGCCCATCTGCTTGTAAATGCCGCAAGATATTCTTGTCATAGTTATCCATGCAGAAATCCCCTAATTTTCATATGTTTTATGTATAAGCTATTTTTAGAAATTAAAATCGTAAAAATCAACATTTATGAATTTTAATTTCACAATCTTAGTATAAATCAATAAACTACGAAATCTTATTCTTGCCTGCCTTGGCTATAATTCTTCACATGAGCGCGCTCTATGGAATGCCAAGACACGCTTAGCAATGCCCCAAAAAACCAACGGAGATTATTATGGTGACGTATATCGGCACACAAGACATGCAGAAGCATTTGAGCAAAGTTCGCCACGAAACGGCGATTGCGCGTTTGGCAGACATGATCAAGGAAGATTACTTGCGCTGGCACAGCTTCGATAAGTGCGCGCGCGTTGCTAGTCATTCTGAAGTTGGCGTGATTGAACTGATGCCGATCTCCGATGGACAAAAGTATTCGTTCAAATATGTAAATGGGCATCCCAAGAATACGCAAGCTGGTTTGTTGACCGTGACGGCTTTTGGCGTTTTGGCTGATGTTGATACGGGATATCCGCGCTTGCTGTCCGAATTGACTTTAACCACGGCCTTGCGCACCGCCGCGACCTCTGTGCTGGCTGCACAATATATGGCGCGTAAAAATAGCCGCAGCATGGCTTTAATCGGCAACGGCGCACAAAGCGAATTCCAAGCGATTGCTTTCCACTGTATTTTGGGCATTGAAGAAATTCGCGTGTTTGACGTCGATCCTGCGGCGACCGACAAGCTCATCAATAATCTGCGCGCCTACCCAAATTTGCGTATCATACGTGCCGAATCGACCGCCGCCGCCGTCAAGGGTGCCGACATAGTCACCACAGTAACAGCCGACAAAACCAACGCGACGATTTTGTTGCCAGAAATGATCG
>JAIETO010000180.1 GCA_019745005.1 Burkholderiaceae bacterium | reverse complement strand
AAGCCTTAAAGTGGCGCCACGTTGGACGCGGCAAGCCCAATCTTGATGTGGATAATGTGATCTTGGTGTCGCCCTCACCCACGTTTTTGCAGAGCATCCCACGCGGCAAGCTACCTGATCGACAAGATTTTTTCCATTACGATTTAGATCACGCTGCGCGCATAAAAAATTGGAAAATCGCCATGAGCGAGGGGCAACGGCTTCGGGATGATTTGGCAGCGTTTGTAGCGAACCCGCTGGCCGCGAACATCTTGCCGCTGAATGCTTAGTTCAGCGGCATTCTTTTAGTTGTGTTTAGGTAGAGTACTTTTACGCAGTAAAACGATAAAACAGCGACGTAAAAACTGTCATTTGCAAGGAAGCGGATAGCTGCTGCACCGATCTGTTAGGCAATGACCATTGGCTCCAAAATAAGCAAAGTTACGTGCGCTAACATGTGCGAAAAAATGGCACATTCAAGGCCATACTTCCAATACAATCCACCGGCAACAAAACCAAAAAATGCGTTCCCAACCAGAATATAAAAAACTAGCGGGGTAGTCACCGCAGGCGATAATGCGAATGCAGCTGGCAGATGAGCTAAGCCAAAAACGAATGCACTAACAAAAATTGAGGCGATGTAGATTATTGGTTTGATTTGAGACGCACTATTCTGAAAGCAGCGGAGGAATAGCCAGGCTAAAAATGACATAAGTCCCCACCGAACTAACAACTCCTCAGAAATACCACCATAAAAAATTCTGGCGGACCAAGGCAAAGATAATTTTTTAGCCGATAAAAGAAACTCGGGCGGAAGCAGGCCCTGGAATTTTAAAGAAAATAAAAAAATGAATACGCCACCCAAAATTCCGCCAAGGAAAGCAGGAACGATTTGTGGTTTAAGCTTTGTGAGAATCGGTTGGTTTTTTAGAATTGCCTCTACAACAGGAGCTGATAGATTTACTTTTGGTGAAAAAATAGAACCTAAAACAACAGCACCTAATATCAAAAGGCCGCTTTGAATAAAGGTGATGACTTGTAGTTGAAGTATTGAAAATGGTAGAGGCCTGTTCTGAATTGCAATTAACTGTGAGACCACAGGAAGCACAGATATAACACCAAGTAGTCCAAGGAACCACAGAATTAAAATTTGTTTGTGGCATCTAAAAATAGATGTTGCCAAAGTCGTTCCCCTTTGCTTTTAGAGTGTGACGCTTGACGGACTATTAAAGCCAGTTTGGTGATCGGGCTTAAGTCAGTTATCACAGCGCCAAAAAAGACAGAAAAATAGCAAAGCGACCCGCAGTTTTTTCCGAGTCTCTGTCTCTATTGATTCAATTTTTCCGAGCACCACAGTTAATTTCACAAAAAAAATGGCAGTATGTATAAAAATACCTATTTTTGCGCTTTATTTATAAGCGAATACAAATAATACCTACCTCAGTACCAAGATATCCTCGAAGCGAACTAATCCTGTTCGCCTGTCTCATCTTCCTTCGGCAATTGGCGCCCACGCAACTGTAAAGCTTGTCTGAGTAAATATTCCACCTGCGCATTTGCACTGCGTAATTCTTGCGCAGCCAAGCGCTCGATCTCCGCCCAAAGGACGGGATCAATACGCAAAGGAAAGGATTTTTTACTTGGGCTGGCCACGTGTCATTTACCGAACGGTTGCTGTGTTGTGAGAAATGCGCGCTTGTAAAAAACTCGTCAGACGTTGCGGGTCGGCTGATCCCAAACGGAATGTTGTGCCATCGCGTTTTGTGATGCGCACCGCGCTAAAACCTTGGGCGTTGTATAAACGACCTTCGGAAGTGAATCGAATACCCCAACCGTAAAGCCAATTTACTTTAGTTAATTCCACTTGGACGATGTCGGATAAGGGTTGACGCCAACGGGGATAAAAGAGATAACCAAACGACCAAGTCAATTCAGTATCATTGATTCGAATCGTCAACATGCCGAAAAACAAAAAAAACAAAACTAAAAATATTAATGCGAAAAACATCCGCGGTATCGCCAAATAAATGTCACCGACTGAACCAAAAATTAAAGCACCACCTAACAACGCTATCAATATTGCCAATGCAAGCCAAAAAGGTGTTACTTGTTGCATTTCAACGAATGTTCCGTCATCTCTTGCTTCGCGTTGCTGAAAATTGAATATGCGGCTCATTTTTGACCTTCCACCTTCCCAGCTTTTTTGTCCGCTACCCGTCGCGCATCTTCAGCAATATCCTCAGCACTCAGAGGTACAAAAGCACCCTGCATGCGAGTTTTGATATGACGCTCGCCGTCTGGCGAATTCCACATTTGAAACACCCTTACACGCAGCACCACGCCCACCACTAGCGCGAGAAAAATACAAAGTATTAATAATCCGGAACTCATGTTTTGTCCTTAGTGTTTTTAAAGTTGAAAATGCATGGCTTGAAGTCGGCTTAAGGATGCTCTGATTAAGTGTTGCGAGCGGCCAAAGTTTGGGTCGAGGAGCGCACCTGTACGAGAGTACAGCGAGCACCACAGATTCAAAATTTGGCCGCGCAGTAACTTAATCAGAGCTTCCTTAATTGTAAAGCGTGCCTGCATTGATAACAGGTTGCGCATCCTTGTCCGAACACAAGACCACCAATAGATTGCTGACCATGGCGGCTTTGCGTTCATCATCCAATACAACGATTTTGCGCTCGGATAAACCCTGCAAAGCTTCCTCGACCATGCTGACTGCGCCATGCACAATCTTCTTCCTCGCGCTGATAATCGCTTCGGCTTGTTGGCGGCGTAGCATGACTTGTGCGATCTCTGGTGCATAAGCGAGGTGGGTTAGTTTGGCGTCTTCGACGTCAATACCGGCTGCCGCAAAGCGGGTATGCAATTCAACCCGCATGGCGTTCGCCACCACGTCCATACCGGCGCGCAGCGTGGTTTCGTCTTGGCTTAAATCTTCACCATCGTCATACGCATATTGCGAGGCGAGATGACGCAAGGCGGCTTCTGCTTGCACATTCACGAAACGCTCAAAATCATCCACGTTATAAATCGCCAAGGCCGTTTCTTCGACACGCCAGACGATTGCCGCACCAATTTCGACGGGATTGCCGCGCTTATCATTGACCTTTAATGGTGGCGTGTTCAAGGTGCGTGCACGCAAGCTAAGTTTGCGCTTGGCATAAAACGGGTTCACCCACCGCAAGCCTTCACTACGGTCTGTGCCTTTGTAATCACCAAACAAAGACAACAAGGCAACTTCATTAGGCTGCAGCATGTACATGCCGCTCAGAAAGAAAAAGCCGAAAGCACTAATCGCAAGATGAATAATAAGCTCGCTCGGCCCGCCTAAAGTGGTTTCCTTGACGCGCAAAATTAAAGAAATAATCGCGCCGAAAGCGAGCACCAAACCAACAAATAAAATTAAATAACCATTCCATGAGGTCAACGACTTCTCTTGTATATGTTTGCGCATTGCGGCACCTTTTTTGATTGAGTCCATCATTTTCTTTCTTCGGGTTGAAATCAAAGTGATATCACTTTAGGATCACTTTTGAACACTGTCAAGCTGTTTTTTACAACCGCTTACAAAAAATAAAGCAGTAAAAATTTTGTTAATTTCGACAGGCGCACCACACTGCGAGCGATGCCATCAGGTAAGATGCCTGACATGAAAAATCAGCCAGACATCATGCTGGCGCTCTCATTGGCAAGGCCGGCCACGACTAAATGAAAAGTAAAATCCGCACAGAAGCTGCTGCCTTGTGGCAAATTGCCTGGCCCGTGTTAGTCGGGCAACTGGCCACCGTGGGTATGTCGGTGTCTGACGTCGCAATGACTGGCCACTACAATGCGCAGGACTTAGCTGCCGTGGCGATTGGTGCCTCGCTCTGGGCAATTATCATGGTCACGGTCACAGGCGTAATGATTGCCGTGAACGCCGTGGTCGCGCACGAAGTCGGTGCCGCCAACTTTAAGCGCGTACCGCACATGATGCGCCAAGCGATGTGGATGTCCTTGGGCATAGGCCTGATTGCCTGCGCCATACTGAACTGCGGCACAGCACTCTTCGATTACCTCTACATCGAAGCCCACGTACAAGCAAAAGCCACCGACTTCGTCCGCGCAATTAGCCTTGGTATGCCCGCCTTTGCTATGTACCGCGCGCTGTATGGCTACACCACGAGCTTGAACGAAACCAAACCTGTGATGATGATTGCGCTGGGCGGCTTGTTTTTTAACATTTTCGCAAATTGGATACTGATTTACGGCAAATGGGGCGTACCCGCAATGGGTTCCACGGGTTGCGCGCTGGCGACCGCCGCGGGTCTTTGGTTGATGTTGTTTGCCATGTTGTGGTGGATTAAGTCTTCCCCGAAATATGTGCAAACCTATCCTTTCACACATTGGGAAGCGCCCAACTGGGCGGAAATTGGCTCGACCCTGCGCATAGGCGTGCCGATTGGCATTACCTATTTTGCGGAAGTGTCGGCGTTTTGTGCGGTGGGTTTATTGGTCGCCCGCTTTGGTGTGGTACAGGTTTCCGCCAACCAAATCGCCTTAAATTTCTCATCCCTCGTGTTCATGGTGCCCATGAGCATTGGCATTGCGCTGACCACCCGCGTCGGACAAAGCTTGGGCGAAGGCGACGCAGAAAAAGCGCGCTTCATCGCTTGGGTTGGTGTGGCTTTGTCGCTCGCATTTGCCGTGCTCTCGGCGATTTTTATTGCGGTATTTCGCTTTCAAGTCGCCGCAGCCTACACCTCAGACATCGCAGTGCAAGACGTGGCTGCCGTCTTACTCTTGTTGGCGGCGATTTTTCAACTACCGGATGCAATTCAAGTCACCACTTCATGTGCAATACGGGGCTACAAAGTCACCCGCCCCCCCATGATTATTCAGCTCATGGCGTTTTATGGCTTTGCCTTGCCTATAGGCTGGGCGCTTGGTTTAGCGCCTGACTGGTTACCTTGGAAGCCTGATCAAGCCATGGCGGCGGCAGGTTTTTGGATTGCCCTCGTTCTGGGATTAACCATTGCCGCCATTTTACTCAGCGCTTATTTGCACAAACTCAGCGTAAGTAAAATTGGCGACAAAGCCAACTCCGGTAAAATAGCGGGCTGAACCATTTCTTGGCTTGCGCGGAGCGGCACTTTAGCCGCATGATTCTGCGCAAATTTTTGCGTTATTTTTTGCATTGTTTTTTG
>JAIETO010000005.1 GCA_019745005.1 Burkholderiaceae bacterium | reverse complement strand
AGAGCTATGGCAAACCTATTTAACGCGCCTGCAAATGGCGGGGTTTGCCGACGAGTCTGGGCGGGATGTTGCGATGGATCATACTGGTGGTGGCGGATGTGGTCAGGGTTGATTCGGATTTGGTTCAATTGGGTTAAAAGGTCAATATCGGAAATTAGTCTGATAATTTGAACCTACTCAGATGTGGCTGGCGTCGCTAACTTTGTATCGATATAGTCCACTTTCTTCGATTTAGTGTGCTCGTCGAAAAACTCTAAAATTCGATTTAAAAAAAGTCGTTGGTTGCGAATAAAATTTAGATCGTGTCCCTCATCTTCAAAGCTTATCCACTCAACGCTTTTTTTCTGGTCTCGTAGAGCGTTTCTCATTTTTTTTCCATGCGCGATTGGTACTCGCTCATCTTCTTCGCCATGTGCCAAAAGAACAGGCGCTTTTATTTTTGCGACATTCTTCAAAGGCGAAACTTCATCAAATTTATTTTTATCTTGTCTTAAGTCACCAACATGAGTGCGCATCAGTTCTCTCGTGATTTTACTGTCGTTTCGATCAGACGAATCAGTCAGCATAAATTCGATATCGGAGACGCCAGCGAAACTTACGCCACATTGAAAGAGGTCTGGCGTTTTGACTAAGCCCCAGAGCGCAGCATACCCACCGTAACTTGCCCCATAGATGCAGATTCGTTGCGGGTCAGCTATATTGTCTCTAATTAAATAATTAACTCCCGCAGTAATATCGTCTTGCATCGAGCGTCCCCATTGGCCAAAACCTGCTTCCTCAAATTTTCTCCCAAAGCCGCTCGAACCACGAAATTGGGGTTGGAATACGACATAACCGTGGGCAGCGAAAAATTGCACTTCTTGATCCCAAAGCCATCGATCCCGAACCCGTGGTCCGCCATGAATCAGGATAATCGCGGGAGCTTTACTTTTTAGATCATTTGGCCTAGTCAAATACGCTGGTATTTTTACACCGTCATTTGACAAATAATGAACCGTCTCCATCGGCCTCATTAAATCAGGATTGATGCTTGGTTTTTTCTTTGCAAAAGCCATTAAGTTAGATTTTTTTGCGTCGAGTAATAGCCAAGTTCCCGGGTCTTTATCGCTGTACGAGAAGATCAGTATTTTGTTCAACGGGTCGCCAGATATTACGTTGATTTTCTTCGGTAAAGCAGCATCAACAGACGCTTGCACCTGTGCCCATCTCGGTTCGAGCCAAACTTGTTGTGGAATGAGTCCTTCGGTCACAATTCGATTGAATTCGTTATTAGTAATTCCGTCGACAGAAAGAATGTCTTGACTTGGATGTCCGGCCAGCATTTCCTTAATCTCGCGACGCTTTGTATCGTATTCAAAAATGGCATATGTGTCTCTTCCAATACGAGAGGAAACCACAAGTGAATTTTCTTCATCTGGCACATAAACCGGAATCCAATATTCATCGGCTATTTTAAATTCCGCAAGTTTTTCCCACTCGTTACTCGTCTTTGATTTATACCAGTTTGTAACGCTATTAACGTCTTTCCAGAAACTAGAATTAGCTAACGTCATGGCGCGTAACTGTCCCGCTTTATCAAAGGCCCAGTAGATCGGTTTACCAGACATAGGAAATCTAAATTTTTCTCGCTCGCCAGACTTACCATCAACTAACGCAACTTCAGTTGCGTCACTATCTGTGTACACTAAGATTTTTTTTGAGTCAGGATTTTTACTTTCTGCTTTTCGGAGGATTTTTACGCCAATGTCAGCGAGTTTTACACCGTTCAGATTGATGGTTTCCGCTTCAATCCCATAGTCCACAGCGATTATGTCGTTAGTTATCCACGTCGATTTGTACGGACGCTTATTGAATCTCCAAAACCCCTCGGTTACACGTTTGCCTGTGACGATAGTTCTCGAACTCATGGTCTCAGTATCGATTAACGCGAGTCCGTAATTTGTTCCGTTAAAAATTACTGCTGAAATGTGTTTGCCATCGGGAGAAATGCTCGCGTCAATTGTTCCTCGTGGATCGAGAAAGTTGTCGATGTCTGCAGCGGCGTAAGCGCTAAAGGCATTCGCGCCGAGAATGAAAAAAATAGGGAGTGAGAGAAGGCGAGCGAAATGCTTGATCATTACATCCTCAAAAGTTAACAGCAGTGGATTAGAGTTGTTTTTTATTTATTTTCACATTTCAAATTAAAAATTACAAAGAAATTAATTTAAATTTTTAATATTTTTTATTTTTTATCGACAATTGCAACACTTAGAATAGTAGGGCGGAATAGCAAAGCGTAATGCGCCGAAGTGTGCCCGACATGGGCATGTACTAGTTACCTGAAAGGAGGTAACCGCAAGCAGTGACGACAAGCGTAGCGAAACCCAAGGTCAAAGCCGTGAGGTCAGACTGAAAGAAGGGCGTAGCAAAGATACGACCGCACGAACAGAAACAAGCAGCCACGTAGGGCGGGTGCAACCCGCGCCGTCGGAAGTTCGCATGCGCTGCTGTTGGCGCGCGACCGCAAATTCAAAACCGGAAAAGTGGGGTGGGTTATCAAAGCGTATTCCGACAAATGGAATGCCCGAAGCAAGCTGCAAACCAAGCTTCACCCATGAAAAATGTCGAGTTGGCAAAGCGGTTTGATTCATCAGTGTATAAAATATTTATCATATACACCATTATGTATATTTTAAATGCGCTTTATTTACAAGCGGAAAACGGCAATAAAAACGAAGAAATCGACCAGTATATGATTTCCTCACTCATTTTCTGATTCTTCTGCTCCTTGCGTCCTTGCATTGACCGCGTCACTCATATAAGCTTAGTCCGTTAAACTTAGTTTATGTGAGAACTTCATGCAAACATTCAATATCCACGACGCGAAAACCCAACTTTCCAAGTTGGTGGAGATGGCGGCAAAGGGCGAATCATTCATCATCGCAAAAGCGGGCAAGCCGATGGTCAAGGTGATCGCGCTCGACGCGCCTGAACCTTCTGAGGTGAAACGATTTGGATTCATGTCCGGCCAAATCAAAGTACCAGACGACTTTAACACCATGGGTGCGAGAGAGATTCAAACTTTATTTGAAGGTGATGTGTGAAGCTGCTGCTTGATACCCACCTTTTGATTTGGGCGGCGGATGGCATCGAACGCGTGCCACCAAACTTACGCACCGTGATGAGCGACCCAGAAAGCCAACTGCTTTTCAGCGTAGTCAGTCTGTGGGAAATTGCGATCAAAAACGGCTTGAATCGACCAGATTTTCAAGTCAATGCGCGCATGTTACGACGCGGTTTGATTGACAACGGGTATATTGAATTGCCGATACTCAGCGAGCATGTGTTAGCCGTTGATACCTTGCCCGCATTGCACAAGGATCCCTTCGACCGACTTTTAATCGCTCAGGCAAAAGTCGAAGGCATCACCTTGTTGTCGAATGACGCAACCGTGGTGCAGTACTTGAATCTATCTGATTAGTTGATCGATCTAGGAGATTGCTTTGACGCCATTCGACATTGTTTTTAGAAATTCGTCGCACCTCGTATCATTTTTTGACGAGATCAAATTTCAGTCGATGAATGTTGATCAAAAAACGCAAGCCGCTCCTGCCAAAGTTGCGCTTCAAGTTTGATCCATTTTGTAAACGCTGCAACGGCAGGCAGCGAAGCGGTATCTTCCCTGACCATCAAAAAATGGCTTGAAAAAGAGTTCACACAAAGCGGGGCGGCCAGCACTAATTCGCCGCGATGTAATTTTTCCCATGCCACTGTCAGCCTAGCGAGAGCGATGCCAACGCCATGCCCCGCGGCAGTCAGCAATACGCTGGCGTCGTTAAATTCCATGCCCTCTGCATAAAAATCTCTGCTCCAAGTTTGGCCTTCGTGCCAATGTGACCAATCCATGTTGGTTTGACGGAGCAGGCGATGTGCAGGCCATTTCTCTGGCGAATTGCCGAGTTCTTGAGCAACTGCGGGTGCGGCAACGGCCACAAATCTGTCGCCAAATAAAAGCTCTTGCCGCACCCCCGCTATTGCTTGCGCTTGCGTGTTCATAAAGCGCAGGGCGACTAGCGCAAGTTGCGGAGGGAATGTCGTGAGGGCGTAGTCAGTTTGAAGACTGATCTGAATTTCTGGGTGCTGCGCGGAAAACTGCGGCAAGTTTGGTAGCAGAAGTGTTTGTGCAACGGACACCAAGGTCGCAATGTGCAGCTTTTGCGGCGCTGTTTGATTGTCGTCATCGAAAGCGGCATGCAACGCATTTAAAGGTGCGTTGAGCCTGTCTAGCAACGCCTGTCCATCATTCGTCAGCGCAACTCGGGGGCCATGTCTGGCGAACAAGCTTAAGCCACACCAGTCTTCCAATTGTTTAATTTGCCGACTAATCGCGCCCTGTGTGAGGTTTAGTTCTTCCGCAGCGAGCGTAAATTTTCCGTGCCGCGCTGCACTTTCAAACACTTGCAGCGAGAACAGGGGTGGTAAGCGTTTTCGCATCTTGCAAATCTCTCATAGTGAACTTGCCGAAGTATCGCTTTTTGGCACGGCGCAGATGGCTAAAAATACTAGCATGAATCACTGCTGGTTTTCTCCCGCGCTGCGGGCTGCTAACTGACTTTTTTAATGTGGAAAATGGGAATGAATGCGAAAGAATTCGGTCTGGCAGTGTTAGTTACCGCCATTTGGGGCATCAATTTTTCTTTTATCAAATTGGGCTTGTCGGCGATTGATCCTTATCTGTTAGCGGCGATGCGCTTTTCCTTTTGCGCGGTGCCAGCGATTTTCGTTGTGAAGCGCCCACCAATTGCTTGGCGTTACTTAGTTGGTTATGGCATTTCGTTTGGTGTGCTTCAGTGGGGTATGGTCTACGCTGCGATACAGTTTGGCCTATCGGCTGGGTTGGCGTCCGTCGTTACACAAACTGCGGTGTTTTTCACGATGTTTTTTGGCGTGCTCTTTTTTAAAGAAAGATTGAGCGCACCACTCGTGGTGGGAACGCTGATCGCATTTTGTGGCGTAGGGTTCATTTTCTTCTACACGGATGGCTCAACCACAGTGTTAGGGCTAAGCCTTGGGCTAGGCGGTGCGATGGGGTGGGCGTTGGCGAATGTGGTGGTAAAAAAATCAGAAGCCACAGACATGTTTGGTTTTATGATTTGGTCCAGCGTTGTAGCGCCCCTACCTCTACTTGCTTTGTCGCTGGCGTTTTCTGGCACTGAAGGCATACGTGCATCATTCGCCCATTTTGATTT
>JAIETO010000046.1 GCA_019745005.1 Burkholderiaceae bacterium | reverse complement strand
TTATTCGCAGCTGTGTTCACAGACTGTGACACAGGATTGCGATAAGTCTCGTTAAACAAGTTGGTCACACTCAAACGAATCGTTGGCTTCTTGATCCACGTTTGATTTGGCAACTGGTAACCAGCATCAAAACCTGTCACTGTGTAAGCGGGTGCTTTCTGATCATTAACCAGCGTTGCTTGTTGGGTGCTTGTGTATTTCGCTTTAATACGTGCATACCAAGAAGCTGCTTCGTAGCCCAAGCTTGTGCCAACTTTCCACTCTGGAGTCAAAGGCAACGAATTGCCTGCGATGGGCAAAGTCGTGGTCGCGCTAATCCGCAGGTTGTTACGAATTTCACTGTTCGCGTAACCAATCGAACCATATAATGCCCAGCCGTTCTTTGGCGTGTTACCAACTTCAACTTCAAAGCCTTGTGTCTTCACCTTACCAACGTTGGTCAATGAGCTCGTATTTGATTCTGGGTCAAACGCTGTTGCTTGGCGATCTTTGAAGTCCACTGCATACAAAGTCACTTGGCCAGTAATGTCGTCCGTTTGCAAGCGGTAACCAACGTCCAAGTTGTATGACGTTTCTTCTTTCACGTTGACTGGCAATACCGCCTGACCATTCACCACACGCAAGCTTTGGAAAGCGAAGTTTGGTGGTGCTTTCAAGTTACGCGCTAAGCTAGCGAAGACTTGATTGTTGTTGTCGATCTGGTAGCGTGCGCCGAGTTGTGGCAACAAGCCGCTGTAGCTACGCTTGATGTTGTACGCAACGCCCGACGTCAGTTCGTTTGGATAGTTCGTGAAGTTACGTTGTAATGTTGGGGCACGTACACCAATATTAATGCTCAAGGAATCGTTCAATAATGAGATCGTGTCTTGCGCAAAGAATTGGTAGCCAGTACTGATTGTTTTTTGATCGCGTGATTGGAACGGTGTGCCATCGGGACGCAGAATTTGACCTTGCGTCAAGAATTTATCAAACGGCTCACCAATATTGTCGACGCGAACGGCAGGACCATATTGCTCATGCGATGCACGCTCGTACCAAAAACCAAACAAAATTTGATTGTTTGCGATGGTGTGGGTTACCGATGTTGTTACACCAGGACGATTTGTGCGTGTGAAGCTGCTGTTTGCAACAATCACGCTATCCAATGTATCGCCATCACCGTTGATATCGGCGCGTGCAGTATTTGTTCCAGTAGCCTTGTTGAAAAACGCGCTTTCAGACAATACACGCTGCTGTGTACCACCTGTCCCGAAGCCGTACCAGAAGTAAGGCACCACTTTGATATCGGTATTTTCAGTCAAACGGAATTTACCAGTGACTGAGGCAATTGCATTTTCAAACGGGTTGTATGAAAGGCGATAGTAATTTGCTGCGTTTGATGCAGATGGATCCACTTGGCGCGTACCATTCACTGGTGTGACGTGGCCTACGAACTTTGTTGCGTAATCAAGACCAGTACCAAACTGTTGAATTTCAGCGTAGGTTGGGTTGTAAACGTTGTTGTTGATCGCACGGTTATACAACACGACAGCATTAATTGAATTGAACTTATCGAAGTCGATACGATAGCCGACGTCCACGTGGTCACGATTTGCACGGCCTTCGCCTTTAAACTTATCTGCCTCAGTATGCGAAACAGATGCGAACAGGCGGGAACGACCATCATTCCACAAACCGGTATCAAAACGCAAATAAGTACGTGTGTATTGCAAGCCACCTACGCCTTGCGCAACGCGAACACGGCGCTCTTTAGATGGGTCGCATGGTTGATACCGAAGTTACCGCCTGTCGCGCCGACTTGAGGCGAATCAACGTCAGTTGAACCTTGGGTCACGTAGACTGAGCATGTGTTTTCTTGATCAACGTATTCTTGTGGGAAAACTGCGAAGTTACCTGAATCGTTGACAGGTACGCCGTTGATTGTTGCACCGATTTGATCACTGTTGAAACCGCGCAAAGTCAGACCGCCGCCGAAAAGGCCTGTTGCATCATGGCTGTAGCTATTCACAGCGGGCAACAACTCCAAGGCGGAGTAGGCGTTACCTGAAGCACGTTGCTTTGACAACTCTTCTGCAGTGACTGTACTACGCGCCTTAGGCACGCTCTCTTGAACCAACAAACCTTGACCCGCTTTTTTGCCGGTAATCGTCACTTGTTTGGAGTTGACTGGCTCGTTTGACACGTCCTCGTCTTTGGTTGGCGTCTGCGCTTGAGCGTGCGCGGCACCTAAGCAAACCAATTGGCAAGCGACCGCCAACATTGAAAGACGCAGCGGAAATGCTGATGTCGGGTTATTTAAACGTTTCATTTACAACTCCTGAATCAAGTGGTTTTTTAAGTTAATACTGGGTACATCAATTAGTGCGAAGGCTTGCAATCGACAGCGTCGAACCAAAGAGCGCGAAAACTACGTTCCGGTCTTGGCAACGACCTACAATTACCATCCTACTTTCTGCTTCAACGCGCGATTTGCATCAACGCGCAAACGATTGCTCTTTTGAAACCAACTCATTTTCCGAACTTCGTGAAACTACCTCACGACCGAGTTCCGAATAATATTCATTGGATTAATTGGGCACCGCGACGACAGACGTTTGCGACCGAATGTAACAAACAAGCCTTTGAATGTACATTGAGCGTTTGATAATGCCTGCCAAATATGAAGACTTTATGACATGGGTGCGGAAAACAACAAGTGGATGCAGCGTTTTGTGCAAAGCAGCATTAATGCAGGCGGAAGCGCCTTTTCGCCAACACGAAATTGCGTCAAAAACACCCCGAGATCTATGTTGAACTTCAGGACCCAGTGCCTTTTGGATGTAAAAATAGAATTGTAACTCTATTTTTTTAGTTCAAAAAAACAACACTTTGACGCGCTATTCTCCTTGGGTGCCTCGCGCCACAAAACTCACTGGCTCAATGCCCTTAACGTTAGAACGATAAGCAGGAATATTCTCAAGATTGATTTCCCGTGCATTTGCAAACAAGGGCATCACTTCAGGCAAATGTTTTTGTATCTCGGCGATACGATCTTTGCCCGGTGGATGGGTCGAGAGCCATTTTGGTGGGGCGTTTTTGTTGATTAAGCCCATTTTCTTCCACAACGTGATGCCCGCCCTTGGGTCGTAGCCGGCACGGGCAGCGATATCTAAGCCCACTATATCGGCTTCGGTTTCGTCTTCTCGTGAAAAACTCAAAATAGCCACTTTCGCCGCGCCACTGCCAACCGCGCCTACTGCGCCCACGACGTTTGCGTCGTAGCCTTTGTAATGGGCGAAGAGTTCTGCACCCTTCACCGCCAAATTCGCGACCAAGGATTTGCCGGTTCTTTCAGCGCCATGTTCGCGCAGCGCGTGGGACATTTCGTGCCCCATGATCATGGCGACTTCGTCATCAGTCAGCTTCAAGGTATCCAAAATGCCCGTGTAAAAAGCGATTTTTCCGCCCGGTGCGCAGTAGGCATTGATTTCTTTGGAACCCAGAAGATTGACTTCCCATTTCCATTGCGGGGCGCGTTCGTTCCAACGCAGGGCAAACGGAATTAATTTGGCGGCGATGGCACGCAGGCGAATGAGCTGCGGATGATTATCCGGCGCCAGCGCTTTTTGTTGCTGCGCTTGTTGCATGGTTTGCGCATATTGCTGCGCAGCAGAGTTTTCTAGGGCGCCCGTGGGTGCAAGCTTACGAAAGATCGACAGTTTGCCAACTTTCACCCCATCTTGCGCTTCGGGCTCTTCGGCGAACGCCAGCGAATTGAGTGCGAAGGTGGCAGCAAAAACGATTGCTAGTGGCAACTTTTTCATACAAATTCTCACAAGAATGGACAGCGACTAGATGCTAGCATTTCAGCATTTTTAAAGTGCAAAGCAATGTCAAATTTTCATAAAAAACAGTGCATCGAAGGCGCATTGGCATCGCGGTTTGATTGCAAAATTAAGCTATGTTCAGGTTGGGTGTCGATGAAATCCATCAATAATAAAAAAGGTCAAAACCTCTCAACACAGAGGTAAAACAAGGTTTTACGAAAGAGACACGGAGAAAAGCAAAAAAACCTTTGTTCTTTGTCCTCGTTTTTCCTCTGTGTCTCTTTTGTAAAGCGATGCTTTACCTCTGTGTTGAGAGGTTTATTTTTTTCTTTGCAATGCCAGTCTTTAGTTTAGAACATGGCTAAAAATTATTCATACTCGTTACAGTAGATTATTAACGTGCTTATAGATAAAGCGCAATACCATATAAAAAAGTGGATACTCCCTACTTTTTATAAAAACTGAATCAATCGACCCGCTTTTTACGCAACCGAAATACCGCCAGACTGCCGCGCCAATTGGGCATCAAAGTGATGACCTTGCCTTCGTGCAAAGCGACGCACTCTAAAACATCGAGGCCGACTTCGCGCGCCAAGTCGGCGAAGTCGTTAATGGTGGCGCAGCGCACGTTTGGCGTGTCGTACCACTCATACGGCAAGGTTTTCGAGACAGGCATTTTGCCGCGCAATAAGGCCAAACGATGCGGCCAATAGCCAAAGTTGGGAAACGAGACAATCGCTTCGTTACCGACGCGGGCGATATCGCGCAAGAGTTCTTCCACATGCTTCATCATCTGCAGTGAAGAAAGGCAGAGCACAGTGTCAAAACTTTGCTCTGAGAAAATCGTCAGCCCTTTTTCCATGTCTTGCTGTATCACATTGATGCCGCGCTTAGCACTTTCCAACACCTTGTCATCGGCGATCTCAATGCCGTACCCCGTACATTGCAAGTCACTTTGCAGATAGTCGAGCATCACGCCGTCGCCACAGCCCACGTCTAAGACATGCGATTTTTTTTGTATCCAATGGGCGATAAACGCGAGGTCAGGCCGCAAGCGATTGAGTTCGGCGAAATTCATACTAGCTCCTTGGCGATGCCTTGAAAATACGTTGCGACCAAATTCATATAGCGCGCATCGTCCAGCAGAAACGCGTCATGCCCGTGCGGCGCATCAATTTCGGCATAGGTGACTTGGCGCTTATTTTGGATCAGTGCTTGCACGATTTCGCGACTACGCTCCGGGGCAAAGCGCCAGTCAGTGGTGAACGAGACCACCAAAAATTTCGCTGCTGTCACGGCCAGCGCTTTTGCTAAATCGCCGCCATGGGCGCGCGCGGGGTCGAAATAATCCAGCGCTTTGGTGATCAGTAAATAGGTATTCGCATCAAAATAATCTGAAAACTTATCGCCTTGGTAGCGTAAGTAAGATTCGATTTCAAAATCCACACCAAAGCCAAATTGATAATCACCCGCACGCAAATCACGACCAAATTTTTC
>JAIETO010000219.1 GCA_019745005.1 Burkholderiaceae bacterium | reverse complement strand
TACACGAGAATTGCTGCAGATTCTGTTAACACAAATTGTTCGTCATTAGCTAGTTTTTCCACCAGTACGGGCACTTTTCCGTTTGCGTTCAACGCCAAAAACTCGGGATTTTTCTGTTCCCCAGCTTTGACATTAACGCTTTTTAATTCATAGGGCAGACCCAATTCTTCTAAGGCGATCAATACTTTAATACTGTTTGGTGTAGCAAAGGCGAAAACGGTTAACATGGGGATTCCTTCAAAGTGAAAAAAGCGTCTAAGCGTTTGATTTGAGAGCGGCACGATAAGCAAGGCGCCGCTCATTTTAGTGAACAAAGCTAATTTATTTCTTGCCGAACGAGTCCTGCGCACTGTCACCTTCGAGTGCTAAACCATAACCGACTTCACGCACGATCCGCTCTTTGATAGGTTGAATAAAATGGCGACGTGAGTGACGCAATGTCAATTCACCTTTCTTATTCCATTCTTTGGCAATTTCTTCTGCGCGTGCCAACAATTTCGCTTGCGGCACGATTTCATTCACAACGCCCCATGATTGCGCCTCTTTTGCGCTGAGTGGCTTAGGTAACAACAAAAATGCTTGAGCACGGTTAGGACCTGCTACATAAGACCATGTCGTGAAAATGCCATCACCTGGAATAATAATATTGCCGGCGAAATGGGGCGCATCCATAAACGTTGCATCTTCTGCGGCCACGATGTAATTCGCCAACAAACAGTACTCTGTATGCACCCATGCTTTGCCATTTACGGCGCAGATCACTGGGACATTGATGTTGGTAATGTTTTCTAAAACTTGGGTACCTTCATCAATGGTTTTTGCCCAGTTTCTGGCGATGGTGACATCACCAAACGAAGCAAAATCAATACTACTCATCCAATCTTTTCCAGCACCCGTTAAAATCACTACTCGGTTTGCGCGGTCACGGCCGATTTGATAAAAAGCATCGACAAACTCTTCATGCGGGACAGCGCCGAAAACCAAAGAACCGCCGTTAGTATGCATAGTCACAGTTAAGATGCCATCGGTTCTTGACATCTTTAGGTTAGCGTATTTATTAAAATAGCTGGCTTCATCGGCTTGCGCGAAACTGGCAAAAAATAATGCAGCAATTGCGAGTAATTTTTTCATGAGTAACTCCATTTAGTAAGGATTTAAAAATTGATTGAAATTTTGATTTTCCAACTACTCAGATTGATGCAATTTTTTGGTTAAGGTTTGTAAATACTCCATAATGAATATTTCCTCAGCCAAACTCTTGCAAAAATATGTCGACACTACATAACCACTAACAAAAGAAATTTTACGTTGTCGGTTTTGGTCATAAAAATCGGACATTACTTCTAGTTTCATAGCACAGTCACACATGTCAGTTCCTTTAACGCATTTTCTCCAGTTTTGAATGAATGACTATTGCTGTTCCGATGGCTGCACTTTAGTTGTTCTCTTTTGTGACAGGAAGGCGGCGAGCTGCTATAAGACTTATGTGAAAATGGAATAGCTGCATGGCAATTAATGGTTTTGCTTGCGCAGCGAAGAGCGAAATATCCCACTACAATCAATGCAAAGAACATGGATAGACTCAACTTAATGGAAACCTTTGTCTGCGTCGTCGATGCAGGCTCATTTTCCGGCGCTGCGCGACAACTCAATGTAGGGCAGCCCGCGGTATCGAAGGCGATTGCCGAGCTAGAAGAGAGACTCAGTGTGCGCTTGGTATTGCGTTCAACCCGAGGCCTAACGACGACTGAGGCGGGGCAAAATTATTATGAGGGTGCGCGGCGCACCTTAGCGGAAGCCGAGCAAGCCGATGCCGCTGCACGCGGCGCTGGTGCCAGTTTAAAAGGACGTTTGCGCATCGCCGCAGCTGTCTCCTTTGCCCGCCTACATATCGTGCGCCACTTGCAGAAATTCTTAGATGACAATCCTGATTTAGAGATTGACCTTCTGTTAGATGACAGCAATATCGATCTTTTAGAAAAAGGCGTTGACGTCGCATTACGTATCGGCAAACTTCCTGACTCCGGTATGACGGCGAAAAAAGTTGCCATTGGGCGTACCTGTGTCTTGGCAAGCGCTGACTATTTTGCCACTTCAAGCCCCCCTAAAGTGCCGGCCGATCTGCTGAACCATGCGATTGTTTTGTATTCGCCAAATTTGGAAAATAGAGCGTTTAATTTCCGTAAAGGTACTTCTGAAGTCTCGTTGAATTTGGCGGGAAAAATTCGTTGTAGTGCTGCTGAGGGTGTGCGCAGTTTAGTCATGGCTAATCTAGGTATTGCGGTGGCCTCAGAATGGATGTTTGCGCCGGAATTAGCGAATGGCACCGCTGTTAGTGTGCTCAATGATTGGGAACTACCGCAATTAGAACTGTGGGCGGTCTACCCGTCTGGCCGCATGGTTAGTGCCAAGGCACGCGCTTTTACCGCTTTCATAGAGGAAATTATGCAAAATAACGATGACATGCTGCGTAAAGGCAAAGCTGCGGCCGCAGCCCATTCAATTTAAGAATAAGCGCTATTCGATCTACCTGTCTTTTCAAGAGCCCTGCGAGCAACGATACTGACTCCAACACGAAATCATCGTGTCAACTCACTGGAGCTCACATCATGACAACATTCAACGTACCTACTCGTAACGACGTATCTGCTGACAACCAAGCGATTTTTGACAACCTGCAAAAAGGCTTAGGTTTTGTACCTAACTTATATGCAAGCTTCGCCCATTCAGAAACAGCCTTGGGCAACTATTTGACATTGCAAAATGCGAAAAGCTCTTTGACTGGCAAAGAACGTGAAATCATCAACTTGGTCGTTAGCCAAGTGAACGACTGTATCTACTGCTTAAGCGCCCACACCGTGGTTGGCAAAATGCAAGGCTTTACGGAAGAGCAAGTATTAAAAATCCGCAAAGGTGAAAGCATTGGCGATGCCAAACTCGACGCCTTGGCTAACTTAGTCCGCAATGTCGCTATCAAACGCGGTCATGCTGACAAATTTGTTGTCGATGCATTTTACGCAGCGGGCTACACCAAGGGCGGTTTAGTCGATGCTTTGATGGTCATTGGCGACAAAACCATCAGTAACTACTTGCATGGCGTGACACAACTTGCTGTCGACTTTCCTGTTGCAAGCACGATCTAATCTAGTTAAGGGTCGATCAGCGAAAAAAGGCGCAGTTCGGGTACGAAGTTCCCGTCAAAATAACTGCGCCTTTTTTATCGCCACAATGCGTCGCTTTGCAGGGCATGATTGATCGCAAAACATTTCAATTCATCTCCATTCATTCAGGAGTAAGTTTTCATGTCTACTCAAACAACGACGACAGTACATTCAAAATTAACTGCTGACTTAGCAGAAATGCGCGCGGGTTTTGCTGTTCGCATGCCAGAAGATATCCGCACCGCCATGACTACGGCCGATTTAGCGCTTGCAGCCTCTGGCATTATGTCGCGCGCGATGAAAGCTGGCCAATTCGCACCCGATTTTGTGCTGCCTAATATTGACGGCAAAGCCGTGCGTCTTAGCGATGTCTTACGAAACGGGCCAGCCATTGTCAGTTTTTATCGAGGCGGTTGGTGTCCGTATTGCAATTTGGAATTACGTGCCTACCAAGCGCTTTCTGAAGAGATGAGCGCCGCAGGCGTGCAAATGCTCGCAATCTCACCACAGAAGCCCGATGAATCCGCCGCGACGGTCAAAAAGAACGGTTTAGGTTTTCAAGTGCTGAGCGATGTCGGTTCTGCCGTCTCCAAGCAATTTGGTATTGCCTTTGATTTAGCTGACGAATTGCGCCCCATTTACACGCGTCTCGGCCATGCCTTGCCTGACTTTAATGGCGCTGACTGGGTGTTACCGATTCCCGCCACGTATGTGATCGGCACGGATAGAAAAATCATCTTGGCGCATGTGGACACCGATTATCGTAGTCGCTTAGAACCAAGTGATGCGATTGCCGCGGCTGTCAGCGCCAAACTTTTGGCAGCCTAATTGTTTACGCGCTGATTGTTTGATCAAATCGACCGATTGCCCGTTGACTTGGGCAACTAAGCTTTAGGAAGCGCAGACTTATTTGCGAGACAAAACGTTTCAACACGCGGTTTCCCCGTTTAGCTCCAAGCATTCTGCGTTTTGTCGCATTGCACTCGGTTGTTCCATTCAAATTGCCTATAGTGACTGCATCGCTTTGACTCCCACAAAGCGATCAGTGTCCGCATTGGCGTGGCGCTGCTTACCGCGCACTACCACCCCTTTTTTTGATTGGAAATGATCATGAGTAAATTATTTGTTGCTTGCATTTCGTCCCTCGCAACCCTCGCCTTTGCCTCGGCTAGCTATGCAGAACCCGTCGCGCCTGCCAGTGTTCAAACGGCGTCCACATCAGCGGTTCAACAGATTAGCATTACGCCCAACAGCAAATACTTTGTTAGCCAAGGCGAGTTCAGCGACTTAGGCGGCCAGTACCAAATGAGTAATGGCGAAACCTTGCGTTTTTCTAGCTGGGGCAACCGCTTTTACGTGCAAGCGGAATCAATGCCAAAAACCGAAGTGAAACCAGTTGCCCAGAACGTTTTTATCACTCGCGACAACAGTGTCACACTGAAGTTTCAGCCAGAAACCAATCAAGAAGCCACGAAGTTAGTGCTAACTTTAGCGAGCAAAAACTGATTCTCTTAGCCTAGAAGGTTGACGCGACTACGCGTCTTTAAAGTTCGTTAAATTGCCACGGCTATCAATCGTCATTGGTTCTGTGCCGATTGAAGGCTGACGAAGTTAATCGTCGCGTTGACTATTTTTTCTCAAGAAGTTTTTGAGAATGTACAGTAGTAAATCCAAGGGCGCAGAGCTGAATTTTCATGCTTTGCGCCCTCAGCGTTTTTGTGGCGACTCATGCATCTTTTAAATTTTGCCGCGATATTGAGCGCGCAGTTTGGTTGTAGAAAATCGGAAATGGTTCTCAAGTTATTGCTATCAGTGCCACAAGCGAACCAAGGGTAAATAATGGCATACTATAACCAGTAAAATATAAATGCGCTTCTCTATAAAGCGCAATTATGTATATTTTTTATAAAAAATAGGGAGTATATGCTTTATTAAGGTTTGAACGCACCCAAAACATCGACGTAGCAAAGGTGCACAAATTGCCGCAATGGCTATGCGCGCCGATGAAAGGCCACAACGTGATCAATCTCCAACTTGATGCCAATTTTTTCGCCTATCGCATGATCGTGGTGGCTGGGCACCAAGGATAAAATCGTTGTGCCGCTTTCTAGGGCCAAGGTGTACAGGAAATCAGCACCGCGAAAAGCTTTTGCCATCACTTT
>JAIETO010000320.1 GCA_019745005.1 Burkholderiaceae bacterium | reverse complement strand
TGCTGTCGCCGAAGCTTAGGACTTTTATGGTGATGGCATTTTTCTGCCGGTTTAACTATGAGGCCGCGAAGTTGCCGTAATCAGGTCAATTTTGAGTCGACATAAATCCCATTTTGTGGGTTAAGTTTGAACCCAGATTTTCCATGAGGCGCGCTTACCGCGCTATTTGCGAGCTGGCGGCGCATTTTCGGTCATTTTCGCTGCTCTTCGTTGGCCTTAGTTGCCATTAGCTCGCTATTGGCGCCTCATTCGCAACGAAACCGCCTCGAAGAGTGTCTCGAAACGTGCATCCACCATCGTCGCAAATCCTAATGGAATATCTGGGTTTAATCGGCGAGAGAGGTTGAACATTAGTTTTTGTTTCTCTTGTCAGTGATGTCTTCTAAATTGATACCGACATATGCGGAAAGGACAACCACGACCCAAGACACTTTTTCTAACGGCGCGTGAAACACTTCGAGCGCAAGAACATAATAGATCGCTAGCCCTTGTGGAAGCAGCAGTACGGCATTGTTGAGCGTCCTTTCCACATCTGACACGTCGCCCGTCATCTTGCCATGAAGTCGGGGCTTGCTTTCGTTAAAAAAAAACGATTGATAATGAAAAGTAGTGCAATCTCAAATACACCTGTACTAGCCCATCTGAAAAATTCTGCCTCGGAGCCATAAAAAAATAGCGCAATAATCACGACGAGCCAGCTACAAAAATCGACAATAAACTTGGCGTTGCCAAATTCCTTGAGTTTCATTCTTCCGTCCTTATGCTGGTGGCGGGGCTAGGTACGAGTAAAGTGAGCGTATTCGTACTTAACACAAACCGAGAAAATGCTTCGCTTGCGGAAAACGTTGTAGTTGTCTTCACCTAACATTGCAGATGCATCACGATTCCATGCGTACGATTACGCTGTCGCTAATCGCACCTACGAATTCTGTCAATTTGTACATACTGCCAGAAAAATAGAATTGAATACTGCCATTTGCGCATGTACTCATTACGTATATAAAAATATACCTAGTGAAGTATGTGCTTCAGCGACTATCTACGCGTCGTTAAACAAGCCCTGCAAACATTCAACGAAACGGTGTACGTGATAACCGTCGACTAAACCGTGGTGCACGTTGATGGCGATGGGGATTATTCGTCTGTCGCCTTCTAAAGTACATTTGCCGACCGATATTTTTGGCACGCTGTCGCGCGCTGGGAAGTGGCGGGCGTGGCTGAGGCCTGTGAATTTGATCCACGGTAGTGTCGAGAAATGGATCACGTCTAGCGGCCTGTCTTCGTCGATCAGACATAGCCCGCTGCGCGCGCGCACGGCTTGCATGGCGCTTTGTGCGTTTTGTTTGAATTGTTGAAAATCGTCGTCGAACAAAATGCGGCAAAAGCCAAATGTGTGGTCTTCACGCGTGACGGTGGTGGAGACGTTGATGCGGCCGTAGTCAAACACTTGCGTTCCTTCAATGCGGTAACGAAATACTTCGTTGGCATTGATGGCACGCAGGCTTAAGTGTAGGTAATGCAGGAAGAAGGAGTCGCCCGCTTGTTTTGCCCGTTGATAAACGGCAGTGCAATCGAGGTTCACTACCAGGCCGTGAAAGGGTTCTTCAAAATTCAAAAAATATTCGAAGTGCTCGCGTCGATTCCATTTAGCGAGGTCAATCGGTTTTTTTGTCATGCCGCATGCTTCCTGTTTTTTTCACTTCGTCGTAATTTTTCATTGACCTTTTCGCACGCTTACCAAATTAACGCATACTGGTAATCATGTCTTCTAGCTTGCGCGTATCGGCACAAAATGCGCGTATGCCTTCAGAGAGTTTTTCTGTTGCCATGGCATCTTCATTGAGAGAGAAGCGGAAGGATTTTTCATCGGCTGCAATGCGTGTAATGTCCGACGCGAGCGCCGCTTCTTTGTTCAGTTTGCAGGTGATGGCAGTTTGCGTGTCGCTGAGTTTTTGCAGCAAATCGGGGCTAATGGTGAGCAAATCGCAGCCCGCTAATTCCAATATTTGCGAGGTGTTGCGAAAGCTTGCGCCCATGATTTCAGTGTCGTAACCAAATTTGCGGTAGTAGGTGTAAATCTTTTTGACGGAGAGTACGCCTGGGTCATCAGCCCCAAAAATTTCTTGTCCTGTTTGCTTTTTGAACCAATCGTAAATTCGGCCCACAAACGGAGAGATGAGTTGCGCGCCAGCTTCTGCACAGGCCACGGCTTGCGGCAGGCAAAACAGCAGAGTCATGTTGCAGCGTATGCCTTCTTGCTCTAAGACTTTGGCCGCTTGTATGCCTTCCCAGGTTGAGGCAATTTTGATCAAAATGCGCTCGCGTGGTATGCCTGCCGCTTCGTATAAAGCAATCAGTGCGCGGCCTTTGGCAATGGTCGCTTGGGTGTCGAAGGAGAGGCGGGCATCGGTTTCGGTGGAGACGCGGCCTGGTACGATTTTTAAAATTTCTAAACCAAACTTGATGAGCAAATGGTCGATCACCGTGTCCAGTGTTTGCCCCTTCTGTTCTGCAATGGTGGATTGTAATAGCGGTAAATACTCCGGCTTTTGAACGGCTTTTAAGATCAATGAGGGGTTGGTGGTGGCGTCGCGTGGTGCGTACACTTGCATGGATTGAAAGTCACCCGTGTCGGCAACCACCGTGGTGAATTGTTTGAGTTGTTCAAGTTGATTCATGATGGAATGCTCGCTTATTGATAAGAAAAAAGTGGCTGGACTATATTCAATGTGTTGCGCTGCTGTCTGCGTGGTAAATCTTCATGGTGCAGATCAAGGGCAGTTCATTTCTGATACAAAATTGGTGCTTGATGGTGTGGAAATCGGGCAGTCGGGCGCACTTATGTTAAGTTGCGTTCTTCATGCTGCAAGTCGAACTTTCGCGAATCTCATGACATCTAGCAATCAATCATTTCGAACCGCAAATAAGCAGGAACTCGCCGTCATGCTACGTGAAGCGCATGATTATACGCTGAGCTTGTTTGCCTGTTTTGTGCAGTCGGGCGCCGATGATTTGTTGGGCTTTTTTGAGCAATGTCCGGTGAATCCTCCCGTTTGGGAATTGGGTCATCTCGCGTGGTTTGCCGAGCTTTTGGTACTGCGCCAACCCAGTGCCAGCGGGCAAAACGGGCAGCGTTTACCTGCGCTGTTACAACAGGCGGATGCGTGGTTCGACGATACCCAGCTCAGCGAAAATGCCCGTGTGATTTTAGATTTGCCTAAGGCGACACAACTGATTACCTATAAAAACGAAGTGCTGGACCGCGTGTTAGATCGTTTGTCGCGCGATGACGCGCACGACGATGATGCTGCGGTTTTACGCCCGTTTCGTCAGGCATTAGCGTATGAAGATAGCATTGGCGAAATGTGGGTGAATCTCTTACAGACCTTGGGTTTGCGCGCGCCTTTGTGGATAGAGCGCGCTACGGCAACCCCTTGGTCGCGGGAAGAAATACGCTTTGCGGGTGGCAGCTTTACCATGGGCGTGCAGGAGGACGAGGCGCGGCGCGGCTTTGCTTTTCACCATGAACGTGGCGCACACCAAGTCAAAGTGGCGAGTTTTCATATGGATGCCAACTTGGTGAGCAATGCGCAGTTTGCCGAATTTGTTGCGGATAACGGTTATCAACATGCGCAGCATTGGTCAGCCAACGGCATTGCATGGTTAATGCAGCAGGAGCGCTCTGCGCCGCTTCACTGGGAAAAAAGTGGCACTTGGTGGCGCACCGAACGCTTTGGGCGGATGATTAATTTATCGCCCAACGAACCAGTGCGGCACGTAAATTTATTCGAAGTGCAAGCGTATTGTCATTGGGCGCAGCGTCGCCTTCCTAGCGAACAGGAATGGGAATACGCCGTAATGGCGGGGCACCCTTTATTTCATTGGGGCGATTGTTGGGAATGGACATGCTCCATTTTTGAACCCTACCCAGAGTTTGTCGCGGACGATCATGTTGTTGGCGTCGCGCTAAAATCGACACTCGAAGTGGCATTCGGGCAGTGCCAGAGCGTTCGCGGGGCTTCATTTGTTACCCCCCAACGTGCTCGCGATAGGCGTTTCCGTCATTTTCTGATGCCGGATCAATGCGATTATTTGGTAGGCTTTCGCACTTGTGCCTTGTGAGCACTAATATTGGCAATCTGAAATGTGGATCATCTATGATGAAAATTCAAAAACAATCTTCCTTCGCACTAGTTGCCGCAATACTTTTTTGTGGCAGCGCGAATATGCATGTTGCCGAGGCTGCCGAGGCCTCCGAGGCCAATGAGGTGATTCCCATTACCCCTTACCGACCATCTGTGTCCAATTCCGCGCAACTGTCGGCGGTGGGCCAATTGGAACTGGAAATTGGTGGTGCAGCAGACACTTTTCAACACCAACGGCGATACACACTACCCAGTTTGTTCAAATTGGCTTTTTCTCGTGAATGGGGGGTTTTGCTCGGTAGCGATGCTTTGGTTTCTGAAAGAAATGAGCAGGGAAGACGCCAAACGGGTTATGGCGACACCAGCCTGACGGCAAAACGCGCATGGATTGTGGACGAGGAGACGGCATTTGGGCTTGAACTGGGCGCATTGTTGCCAACCGCCGCAAAAAAATTTGGCGCCGAAAAAACCGATTACACGGCCAATGGCATCTACAGCCAAGACTGGGGCAAGTGGCATGCTGACTTTAATGTAAATTTCACGCATCTTGGCTTGCATGAGCTAGGTGTAAGTCGATGGCAAACGGGAATTGCCAACTCTTGGGGTTACACCTTTAGCGAAGAGTGGAGTGCGACGGCGGAGTGGTCTGGTACCCATAGAACGGGTGACTTGAGCGGTAGCCAATTACTTTTTGCGCTCAGTTTTAGCCCAACTCAACGCCTGACATTTGATGTAGGCGTGACCAAGGGTTTGCGCAAGGGGACAAATTCCGCATCGGCAGACCACGGTTTTTTTGCAGGTGTCGTGGTGCCGCTGGGGCGCGTTTTTTAGAAAGAATTTAAGCAAAACTGCCCCAGCCTTGTTGTGCTGGCTTGTCGTATAGAAGTACTGCCTGCGGCTGCACGCGCAGCCCGAGCAATTTGCGCAAGTTCTTTTGAACTTGCTAAAGTCCGTTCAGCAAGTCCCTTCGCGGGCATCGCAGATTCAAAGTTTGGTCGCGCAGTAACTTAATCAGGATTTTCCTAAATCATTGAAAAAAAGCGACCTAAAAAGATCGCTTTTTTTATCAATGCAGGTAGTCGCTAGAAACGATTACCAATCACCCACGATTAACGATCGCCAAACGAGCGACGTGTGCCATTGCTGTCACCAAAACGAGATGAACTGCCTTTGTAGCTGGTGCTATTGCCGTTGACTTCGCCGCGTGCACTTTGGCCGCCGTGCGAACCAGCCGTTGCGTTCGGCTTGCTGAATGTACGCTGCGTTGGCTTGCTATTGTTGCTTGAACGTGTGTCGCCCGGT
>JAIETO010000207.1 GCA_019745005.1 Burkholderiaceae bacterium | reverse complement strand
TTTACGCCAATCAATCCTCGATTTCGCCACTTCATCGCATGCTGCTGGTTGGATGATTTAAGTGGGTCTACAGTGAACTCACACCAACCCTCATTGAAAGGAAATTGTATGAAAACCGCGACTTTAATGGACCTCGCTTTGCTGGCAACTATTGCTGTATTTATGCTCGCGAGCGTATTGCGCCAACTCGGTGCTTAATGGCTAGTAGCCAACTTTTGGCACCCTGAACTGACACTAAATTTCATTGAAAGAAAATTGTATGAAAACCGCGACTTTGATGGATCTCGCTTTGCTGGCAACTATTGCTGTGTTTATGCTCGCGAGCGTATTGCGCCAACTTGGTGCTTAATCCTTAGCAACAAGTTTTTGGAAAATTGCCGCTTATGTTGACTCTTTTTTGTTGGCTGATTTTGTTTTGCGTGTGTTGGCCCTTAGCGCTGTTGGCCTTGTTGCTCTACCCTTTGGTGTGGCTGCTGTTGCTGCCGTTTCGCCTAGTGGGTATCGTGTTTGAGGGTTTGTTTGAAACCTTGCGGGCGATTATTTTGTTGCCCGCTCGCTTACTTAAGGGCTAATTGCACAGCGTGCGTGCCTGCGCATTTTAGGCAGCTTGATCAAAGCGCTCATGCATAGCATCTACTTGGTCAGCGATATCATCTTCACTCCACCCTAAAAACTGGCATACGGCCGCTTGGCCTTTTTGCCACTCTAAAAAGTCGTGCTCACCGTGATAAGTGTGGATAGCCCACTCGGCCAATAAGGCCAGCGCGACCAAGGCGCGTACTCGTTCTTCGGTGGCCTGGTCTTTGAGAACTTCATAATCGTGATGCAGCAAAATGGCGAGCGAAATTTCTTCCGGCAAGCCCCAAGTGCGCGCCATTAAGGAGCCGATGGCGGCGTGGTTGGTCATGTGAAACGCGTCTTCAATCTGCGTATAGCGTTCGGTTGCTTCGGTATTAGCGGCTAATAATGTGGCGGGGTAATCAGCAAATCTTTCCATCAGCAGCGGCACACCGATATTGCAAAACAGCCCGAAGGTGTGCGCGGTATCTGTGCTGCATAACATGGTGCGTTTGGCGAGCGCGCTCATGGCTTGTGCGCGCATGCTTGAGAAGTCCCAAAATTTCTGTACTTCTGCACCCGTTTTTCCTAGCGCTTGTCGTGCAATAATGCCCGTCATGAGCAAGCCGCTTTGCTCCATGCCCAAGAGATCAACGGCGTGGGCAACCGAGCGCGCTTTTAAGCGCAAGCCAAAGAAGGAAGAATTTGTCAGTTTAAGCAGTGAGGCTGATAAGGCGACATCGCTGGCGATAATGGCGGACAAACGTTTGGGGCTAGGCTCGGCCGATGCCAATTCGTTTTGCACGTCGATGAGCAAGCTAGGGCGCGGCGGAATGCGGATTGTTTTGATGAGAGCATCAACTGATTCTGGTTGTACTGACGAGTTTTTTTTCACAACAAATCCGTTGCTAGTGATGAATGAAAAGCCCTTTTTTCGCACCGCCTTGAAACTTTTTTCAAGCCAGATTAGAGCTGATTTTAAACCAAATAGGACTTACGCAAAATTGCGTTGGTTAGGCGCGAAGCCGCAGACAGTACGACTGTACGGCAAGGCAAAGCAACAACGTCAACGTCTGTTTTGCGTAAATCCTACCAAAGATCAATGCAAGCAATTTGCTATGCCAATTAAACAAATATCGAGCGCACGCGCCGCGCCGTCGTTCACCACTTACTGAAATTCCGTGCCTATGAATTTACTCAGAACGCTCATTATTCCGCCAATAAGTCTTTTGCTATTGCTCGCTTTGAGTTACTTGATCAGCCTGCGTTGGCGGCGCGCAGGTAAGAGCTTACGCATTTTTGCGATTACTAGCTTGTTCGTTTTGAGCACGAATGCAGGCGCGTATTTATTTCTGGCACCGCTTGAAAATTTGGAGCCAGTGCTAGACCTGAAAAAAACACCCTCGGCACAATCAGCCCAAGCGGTGGTGATTTTATCTGCTGGGCGTTTTGAGAATAGCCCTGAATATGCCGGTGCCGATGTGCCAGATTACGTGGCGTTGGCACGTTTACGTTATGGCGCAAAACTGGCGCGCGAAACGCACTTGCCGGTGTTGGTGACAGGGGGTGTTGTGCAACCAGAACGCGAAGAAGCGTCGCTTGCATTGGGTATGGCCAATGCGTTGGAACAGGAGTTTGGTGTACCAGTCAAATGGCGCGAAGAGCGCGCTGCCAATACGCGTGAGAATGCGGTTTTTTCCGCCAAAATTTTGCGTGAAGCTGGCGTGAGCCATGTGTTGTTGGTGACTGATGCCATGCATATGCGTCGTTCGCGTTTTGCTTTTGAACGCGCTGGCATCAAGGTAACGTCCGCACCAACGGTATTTTTTTCGCACGCGACGCTAGGCGTTTATAGTTTCTTGCCTAGCCCCGAAGGATTGCGGCGCTCGCAGTATGCGATTTATGAGTGGTTGGGTTTGGTGTGGTACCAGCTTAGAGACATCTGATTTTGGTACTGCACGTCATTTAGTCGGTACTAAGCACTGAGCAAAATCAGCAAATGCACCGATGGGCATTGGTTTCTGTTCTGTTGATGACTTATTGACCGATGATGTCGGTGCGCAAAGGTCTGTGACTAGATTTTTTGGAATATTAAGTTCTGCACTGAGGAATACTGGTGCTGATCGCCAAGCAAAATCAAAGTCTTGCGGCGCGCGAAATAAGTTGCGTACTGGGTGTAACCCTAGGTAAAGACTAGTCATGATGGTTTCTTTATTCTGTGCGGGGCGAAGTATGCCGTCATCGCGTTCGCGGATTTTTCCATCCACTAAATTTGCCCAAACATTGGCGCTACTTTGCGGGAATCGGACTTCAATACCGCCCGTATCGATTAAGGTGTTGTGCAGTACTTCGCTGGCGGCCGCCTTGTTCAAATAGATGCCGTCGTCCGAGCAAGACATGACGAGGTTTGCTGCGAGCACACTGCGATCTTGCTCGGTAATGCATTGCTGATCGCGGCAGTATGCTGCACCAGTGCCACCACCGCCGAGCGAAAGGCCCACGCGCTGCCCCGCATAGTTTCTGAGGCGATGTTCGCAAATCACTATATTTTGTAGAAGCTTGTTTTCTTGCCCGCCGCCTTTCGCAAAAACACCGTAACTGATTTGGTCGCCGCCTACTTTTATAAAATCGGTCACGATATTTTTTTGAATTAACCAACGACTTGCTGCGACTAAATCGACCGGCGTGACAGAATGATCGGTGCGCCGTGCTTCCGTGTTGGTGAGGGTATTGTGAATAATTTGCCCGTCATCTGGAAACCGCCCTCTCTCGCCATTGATTTTGAAATGGGCATTGAAATCGACAATGATGTTATTTCGCGCGACAAAATGATGGGCGTCACCCACCACATGAAATGCGTGTTCACAGAATTCGGCTTGCGGGCAGGCACCGTGAATTTCCAAATTTTCGAACTGCCAGTGAGGCGCGGTAACAAAAAAGCCCTCGCCTAAAATGAAATCAAGTTTGACTAAGCCTAATTTTTCCGCGCGGACGATGATGGGTAACTCAGCGCTGCCTGCTTTATTTGCAGCGGGACTTGCGCCAGCAAATTGATATCGCCCTGGTGCGATGACAATGTTGTCACCTGGCAAAGCGTCGCGCATGGCGGCACGTAATTGCTCAGCGCTGGTAACCGTCACGATGCGCTTAGGCAAACTTGCTGGCGAATCGACAGGATTTTTTTGCGCACCTAGTGTCATTTCAGACAACGGAAAACTGACAGCCTGCATACGATCACCGTGTTGAAGCATAGTCACTACGGCTTTGGTGGTCTCGGTGATGAGCCGATTGTGACCTTCCGCACGCCGTTCTAGGTAGGGAGCGAGTTCACGCGGAGGACGATTTTGCGTTTCTAGTTGCCAGATGATGAGTGCAGCCAATACGGCAAGAGCGAGGCACAATAAAATCAAGAAAAAACGCAGCCAGTGCGACTTTTTCTTGGTGTGGCGTTGACGTGCTCGCATCACATCGGTGGTGGGTTAGTTTGTCGTTGCGCCTTACTTCAGTGGAATTTTGGTATCTCTATCGACGGCGACGGCAGTTACGCTGTTTTGCGGCGAACCATCGATCAGCTTGTCGGAATAGGTTAAGTAAATTAAGGCATTGCGCTGTTGATCAACCATGCGCACGACGCGTAATTTTTTGAACAGGATGGAGATACTTTTTTCGTAGACTTCTTCTTGTTGCTTCAATGGCGCAAGGAAGCTGACAATACCAACTTGACGGCAAGCGATTGAGGCTTCCGCTTTGTCTTCCGCCAAGCCTAAGCCGCCACGAATTCCGCCTGTCTTCGCGCGGGAGATATAGCAAGTTACACCTTTGACTTTCGGATCATCGTAGGCTTCTACTACCACCTTATGATCTGGGCCGAGGAGCTTAAATGCGGTGTCAACGCTACCGATGGTTTCTGCGCCAGCGTTTGACATACTGAGCAAAATGAGACCGAGAAGGCTTAGGAGTAACTTCATTTTTTCTCATCCAAATTTGAATGCCGAATGCTGTATGCAAAATAACCGGCGACGGCAACCGCCATCCATATAAAGAAAATATGATAAGTCGCAGCGGACAGATCTTTCAAAATATACAGACATGCGGCAATACTTAAGAAAGGTATGACGTAGGGTCCAAAAGGCACGCGGAACCCTTCAATACCCGCACCAATACGCTTATGCCGCATCACTGGAACGGCAGCCGAAACAACGATAAAAGCGACTAATGTTCCCATGCTGACCATGTCCCAAAGGAAGGTCGAGTCAACCACACCAGCGACCAAACCGACTGCCAAGCAAACGATAATCGTGTTACTGACTGGCGTGCGCGTGCGCTGGTGCACGGCATGGAAGGATTTGGAAATGAGTCCATCTTTACTAATCGCATACAAGATGCGCGTTTGTCCGTAGATCGTTACGAGGGTGACACTAAACACGGAGAGCACGGCGCCAGCCGATAGCACCAAGGCTGGCCAAGCTTTTCCGGTAACGTTTTGCAGTATCACAGCAAGGCCCGCCTCTTGGCCAGCAAACATCGCCGCAGGTTGTGCGCCCACTGCGGCAACCGCGACCAAAAGGTAAAACACAGTGACAATAATCAAGGCGGCCAAAATTCCAAGTGGCACATTGCGCTTGGGCGACTTGACTTCAGCACCAGCCGTGGCAACGGTATCTAAGCCGATAAAGGAGAAAAACACAGTACCTGCAGCCGCAGTAATGCCAGCCATGCCAGCAAACCCATGCGTATTATCGGTA
Organism: Burkholderiaceae bacterium; assembly: GCA_019745005.1. Taxonomy (GTDB): domain Bacteria; phylum Pseudomonadota; class Gammaproteobacteria; order Burkholderiales; family Burkholderiaceae_D; genus Undibacterium. The sequence goes on along the minus strand of JAIETO010000207.1, from coordinate 158 downwards.
TTAAAAAAAGGAACGAAGTGCTCGGCTTTGAAACCACTAAACGCAATCGCAACGAAGAAACTCAGAATGGCGAGTTTGAGTAAGACCATGAACGTATTGATGGCGGCGGATTCTTTCGTGCCGCGTAACAGCAACACACAACAAATCATCACCAAGAT
>JAIETO010000170.1 GCA_019745005.1 Burkholderiaceae bacterium | reverse complement strand
CATATCAACACGAAAACGTGTTAAAAATCTGGAGGCGGAGAAGGGAATCGAACCCCCGTAAACGGCTTTGCAGGCCGATTAATTCCGTTTAAAATCAATCACTTAGCAAACTTTACCGCTTTTTCATCCACTTTTGCACTCAACTATTTCCAAGTAATTGATGCGAAAGCAATATATTACAACAAATAGCCGTTTAAGGCTACTTGAAGATAAGCTGAAAAATGCTTGCACGTATATCCTTTTATGGATATTATTATGCATAGAAAACTACTTAAGGAGGTTTTTCAAATGCGTAATTTGTTTGCGTTTCTTGATCGCCATGACTGGATTTATCTTGCTCTAGTTGCTTGCGCGATGTTCGTTGTCAACTTCGTCGAGGTTTCAATATGAGACTCATACTTGATTTAATTAGAAAAACGTTCTTTTGGACTGAGCGAGATGCTATTGAGCTTGAGTTAATTTGTGCGAAAAAAGCGCTTCGTGACGCCGAAAATAATGCAGAAATGGCTACTGCTAGCATTTCAATGCTTAATTCTCGAATGCTCCGGCTTCGCGAATACGGGTCTTTGAATCAAGTTGCTGAGACAAGAGAGCAGCTTCAATCGTTCCATCTGCTCAAAGAAATATCGATGCGCGACATTGCGGTTATGAATCAGCGCATTCCAAGGCTTGAGAAGTTGTTAGCTCGGACTTCTGCATCAATCTACGTATCAGCACTACCAAGCATAAGTGGAAAGGAAAAATTGTGGACATTCAAGTGGATGCGATAAGCGCCGGAACAAAAGTCTTTGTGCAACTTGGCTACTTAACCGTAAAGCATGGGCTTGTGATTGGACATAGGGTAACTGTCAGTAATGCTGTCAAACCGAAAGTCGAATACTTGATCCGATGGTTCGGGCACGGCGATAGAAAAGAGCAAGAAGAATGGTTTGAAAGCGCTCGCGTAAGAAAAACTCCCGAAGAAGCATTTCAACTTTAACGAACTAAGGAAAATACTATGTGGTTCAAAAATCTAACAATCTACAAACTGCGCTCACTGACAGATAGCGTCCTACTTCTTTCCGCAGCGCTCGAAAAAAATGTGCTCGGCGAACATCTTTCAAGCGAACAAGAGCGCGTCGGCTGGGTGAGTCCAAGGAATGACGGCGAATTGGTCTACAAAGCAAAATCATCGCAATCTAATTTATCTCAGTTTTTGTTGACCTTAGCAATTAGTAGCAAGGTACTACCCTCCTCGATTGTTAATCTGGCGACTGCTGAAGCGGCGGAAAAGCAGGCTGAAGCACAAGGCTTCTCGTTGGGTCGCAAAGCAATGAAAGTGCTGAAAGAGCGCATTATCTCCGAGCTTCTTCCGCGAGCATTCGTCAACGTCAAGCGGGTAAATGTTTGGATCGATGCGGAGCACGGCCTACTTGCTATCGATACCACGTCTCCAAGCGTCGCCGATTTAGTTCTTAAGTTCCTTATTAAAACCGAAAAATTCGACATTCAAAGCTTACGCACGAAGCTATCGGCGCAGGCCGCTATGACTAGCTGGATCGAGCACGACGAATCGCCTAGCGCCTTTTCCATCGATCAGGATGCAAAGCTTGTGGCTCAAAACGGGTCGAAGGCAACAGTCAAATACACGCATCAATCACTTGGCGACGATGCGCAGGCGCATATCTCAGTCGGTAAGCAGTGCGTTGAATTGGCGCTCACATGGCAAAGCAAAGTTAGCTTCGTGCTCACCAGCGCAATGACGCTCAAGCGAATCAAGCCCCTCGATATCTTGCAGGAAGGGAAGGAGCAATCCGGCGACGCTCAAGAGCGATTTGATTCAGATTTCATCCTAATGACATCAGAGCTTGCGGCGCTGGTTTCGGATTTGACTGAAGCGCTTGGCGGCGCATCGAATCAAAAATAATAAAAATAAGAACAAGAATGGAGCCAAAGTGGGGAGATCAACACCGCATCGAAGATTGTTTTGTCATTCGTGCAGAAGGAGCGACTCTTTTTCAGTGAGATGTCACGAAAATTTGACTGGTTTTTATAACCCAACATGGTTTGCAGTGAAGGTACTAGGCCGCGTTACTCCAAATAGTAAATCGGCGCGATGTGTCTGCTTAAAATGCAAAAGAGAATGGATAAGTAACTCCAATGCGGCTAGAAGAGCGCTGCTGTCAATCAAATAAACATAAAGGAAATTTCACTCATGCAACAAAAAGCACAACTAAAAATCAAGCGCGTACACCCGAACGCAAAGTTGCCCCAATACGGAAGTAGCGGCGCGGCATGCTTCGATTTGCGAGCATTAATCGAATCAGAACAAAAAATACCTGTTGGATGTTGGGAGCCAAAAACTTTCCGTACTGGTCTCGCTGTCGAAGTCCCTGACGGTTACGTTCTGTTGATATTTTCACGATCTGGGCATGGCTTCAACAATGACACGCGCCTTAGTAATGCGGTTGGGGTCGTGGACTCGGATTACCGTGGTGAAATTTTGGTGAAATTGGCAAAAGACAGCCAGAATTCCGAAACACTGTGGATCATTGACGGAATGCGGATCGCGCAGGCGATGCTTGTAAAAATTCCTAAAGTTGAGTTCGTTGAGGTATCAGAACTAAGCGAAACGACCCGTGGCAGCGGCGGTTTTGGAAGTACAGGGGCTTAATCGATATGGACAATTTAACTAGCTTATACGCAGCCCTGCGCGCCCGTGCAATAAAAATCGCTCAAATGCGCTCTTTGTTCTCAGCAGAGACACTAGCTAAAGACAGGCAAATCAACGATGTTGATACGGCCAAGCAAATCATAAAGAGACTCTGCGAAGACGGCATTATTCGGGCGTGCGGAACATCTGAAATGTACTACTACGTGGTGGAAGAAAGATTCGTAACTCACGTGTAAATCGCATTTTTAAAGGAATCAACAAATGCAAATTTTTGTCTTCGGATCGAATCGGGCTGGGCGTCATGGCAAAGGTGCAGCGCTCCACGCAATACAGCACCACGGCGCTATTTACGGGCAAGGAGAAGGCTTGCAGGGGCAAAGCTATGCCATTCCAACAAAGGATGAAAACATCCGAACCCTTCCGCTGCGCTGCATTGCCATTGAAGTAGAAAAGTTCAAGAAATTCGCGGCGGAACACCCAGAGCTATCGTTCAATGTCACGGCGATTGGTTGCGGATTGGCTGGCTATATTCCAGAGCAGATCGCACCGATGTTTTCTGGCTTAACAAGCAACGTTCTTTTGCCGGATGCATTTAAGGTGGTTCTTTTTTGTTCGCTACTTACTGAAAAAGAAGCGCTACAAAAAGAGGTTGCAAAATTAAAAAAAACGCAACTGCACTATATGACAAGTAGCGACGACACGACAGAAAACGATTACGGTTACTACATCGATATCGACAATGAACTTTATTGCGACATCGTAAAAGACAAGCAGGGAAAGTGGTCTGTTTTCTTTCATGACCGGAAAACTGGCGGAGATGGCTGGGGCGACCAAGTTGATATCGATGAGCTTCGCGCAAAAATTGTCGATTTGGAGCAAGCAGCACTAAGCAGCCAAGCAACTTTTGAACGAGTACAGGCAACGCGAGAAGTAATGTTTGCGTTTGAAAACATCCGCAACAACTATGAAGCATGGCAGGATAACCCTAATTTTAAAGTGCTAGAGAGGTTCCTTCATGGACATGTCAAACGTGAGTCAGTACAGGCAAGTCAGCCAACCAAATGCGTTGAATTTATTCAGCATCAGGTAATTGGCGGGGTTACCTTCAATGCGCTATCAAGTGACGCGCAGGATTGGATTATGAGTGCATGTAAAAACTACGACAATAAAATAGCGCAGGCAAGCCTAGGACAAAAGGAAGGTGAATAGCATGGGAACGAAACACAATATCTTTGCTTACACGGAAGTCACGCCGCCTGATGGCTACCCAGCATACATATCGATTAACCGCGACGATCAGGGGCGTCACACGATTACAGTACGCTCACGCGGTTATTACGGTCAGTCCGTGGGCACTATCGAGGTTTCGCCTGAGACGTTAGATGTGCTGACAATGGCTGTCGTAGCCGACTTATACCGCGACGAAAAGGTGAATAGCGCGAACTTCACGACTGCGCAAACGGATGTGCAAATAGAGTGCGGCATTCCTGAGTATGAGCGGCTTCATGCCCAGATAGCAGGACTACGCGCAGAAGTGTCGCAGTTGGAGGTCTACAGAACAGCGGGTTTTATCCTCATTAATCGCCTCTGTAATATCCCGAAGCATAAGAATTTTTGGATTGATCGCGGTCGCGCTATGTACGCGATTTGTCAGTATGAAAAATTAATTGGTACGGGTCAAATCCCGCAACCAAAAGAAGAGCCTAACTGCCCCGATTGCAAGCGCAAAAAAGCGCACTCAGCCGACGACTGCGCGAAAGAAGGGTTTTGCCCAAAGTGGTATGTAAAAAATTTAGAGTGCGTCGAAAATTGCGAGGTATCCCGCAATGAAGCTTGAGAAATCAGAAGTAAATCACCTTCGCCGCCTACTCGCATGGATGCGCGTCGAGTATTTTCTTGATGAAGATGCTCAGCGCGGCGGACTGACTGCAATTAAAGAAATGCTCGACGCTGGGCACATATCGCAGGAGCAAGCTTATGTAGCGATGAGTCGTAATGCCGATCAAATCAGGCAAGTACCAAAGTATCTACGGCAAGGCATAAAAATATTAACGAAGTCTTTGCAAGTGCACGATGGAGTAAAAGGCTCCGTTGTTGATGTCGCTACCCGTGACGTGCAGAGCTTAAAGTCTGGAGATTGAGTCCACACCAACGACTAGAACGCAAGAAGTAGGATAAGGCCAATAACAAACGAGATAAACAATCCTAGTAACCCAGCGAGCGCAAGAATAGCAGAGGTCGTTCCCTCCTCAAAATTCTGTGCTCGCTGATTTTCCCCAATACCAAAAGCAAACACCCAAAAAAATACGATGATGTTGAGTGCAATTGCTTTGATCATAAAAGCTACTCGGCGAAGCACTTGCTTATTCGCACTTCCTGCTTGAACGATTCAAAATCCAAAATTATTTGGTCTCGGTCTTCTGCGAATCGGTAAAGACCTTCCTCAACTTCTCTAGGGAGTCTGGCTGTCTCTGTTTCGAGAGTTCCGCTGGTGCTGCTGTTTTCGACTCCTTTGGCAAATTCTGTACAGATGGTTTTAGGCACCCGCAGCCCGCCAGAAATACGATTGGCGCGGCTATCATCAATGAGCTTTTGATACTTCGCTTGAAGCGTGGATTTTTCAGATTCATGTTTCTCCCTTTCGATTTTTAATGCTCGGTCGCGCTCTTGTTCCTGAATTTTGTTCTTTCTGTCCGCCTCAATGACTGCCAGCTTTTCAGCTTCAGTGCGGATTATTTCTTTTTTCTGCCAACTTGCGCGCTCGATCTTCGTTCCATCATCGCGACCAACGCCATAGGCAACAAAGCCGACCAGAATGATCGAC
>JAIETO010000034.1 GCA_019745005.1 Burkholderiaceae bacterium | reverse complement strand
AAATTTTTAACGAATGAAGACGGCAGTTTGGGCGCAAGAAACCCGATTTTCTGCGGCGCGATCGAAGAAAAAATGGGCATCCACGGCAACTCAACCTGCCAAATGAACTTAGATGAAGCCAAAGGCTGGTTGATCGGCGGACCGCATAAAGGCTTGAATGCGATGTTCGTCTTCATGAACGCTGCCCGTCTGGGTGTGGGTATGCAGGGACTGGGATTAACAGAAGTTGCTTATCAAAATGCCTTGGTGTATGCCAAAGATCGCATTCAAATGCGCAGCTTGTCAGGCCCCAAAGCACCAGATCGCCCAGCTGACCCAATTATCGTACATGCTGATGTGCGTCGTATGTTGTTCACTGCCAAAGCCTATGCCGAAGGCGCGCGCGCTTTCTGCGCATATGTTGCGCTGCAGTTGGACAAAGAGTTGAACCACCCTGATGAAGAAGTTCGTAAAGATTGTGCGGATGAAGTTGCTTTGCTAACCCCCGTCATTAAAGCCTTCATTACAGATAACGCATGGACCGCAACCTCTGAATGTTTGCAGGTGTATGGCGGCCACGGTTTTATCGCTGAATGGGGCATGGAACAGTATGTTCGTGACGCCCGTATCAACATGATTTACGAAGGAACCAACACCGTTCAATCTTTGGACTTGTTGGGTCGTAAAATTTTGATGGATAACGGCGCGAAGCTCCGTAAATTTGGTGCAAAAGTACAAGCCTTTGTCGAAGCGAATGGCACCAATGAAGCCTTATCTGAGTTCGTGACACCGCTCGCAGAATTGGGCGACAAAGTCACCAAGCTGACCATGGAAATTGGTATGAAGGCCTTCCAAAATCCAGATGAAGTCGGTGCCGCTGCTGTGCCGTATCTGCGTGTTGTTGGGCATATGGTGTATAGCTATTTCTTTGCTCAGATGGCAAAAATTGCGTTAGAAAAGAAAGACTCTGGCGACAATTTTTACGTAGCGAAACTTGCGACTGCACGCTTTTACTTCGCTCGCTTATACCCAGAAACAGCGATGTTGATTCGCCAAGCTCGTTCAGGCTCTGCGAACTTGCTTTCCTTAGACGCCGAGTTGTTTTAAATCATGAAAAATCCCCGCTGATGCATGATGCCAAAGCGGGGATTTTCAAATTCCGCAATACCAAAACTGTTTGAATTTTCGCGTTTGCCGATTTTGTCTAAATCTGGGGCACAAGCAGCAGCGCGCAACATATGAGGTAAGAAAATGACTAATTTCATCGTAAAAAAAGTCGCCGTTCTAGGCGCAGGTGTGATGGGGGCGCAGATCGCTGCGCACTGCGTCAACGCCAAAGTGCCCGTGGTGTTATTTGATTTGCCGGCAAAAGAAGGCGCGAAAAACGGCATCGTGTTGCGCGCAATCGACAATCTTAAAAAACTCAATCCTGCGCCGCTAGGAAACAAGGATGATGCAAGTTTGATTGAAGTCGCCAATTACGAAGACAATCTCGACGTATTGGCAGGCTGCGACTTGATCATCGAAGCGATTGCTGAGCGCATGGATTGGAAGCACGATTTGTACAAAAAAGTCGCGCCCCACATCGCGCCGAATGCAATTTTTGCCTCAAATACATCTGGTTTATCAATTACCGCACTGTCCGAAGGCTTCGATGCTGAATTGAAAGCGCGCTTTTGTGGTGTGCATTTTTTCAATCCGCCGCGCTACATGCACCTAGTTGAATTGATTCCAACGGTTGCGACGCGCTCTGAAATTATCGATCAACTTGAAGGTTTCCTCACGACCACCTTGGGTAAGGGTGTGGTACGTGCAAAAGATACGCCTAACTTTATTGCCAACCGCGTCGGTATTTTCGGCATGCTGGCAACGATTTACGAAGCAGAGAAATTTGGTCTCACGGTTGACGTCGTGGACGACTTAACGGGCAAGAAATTGGGGCGCGCTTCTTCCGGCACCTTCCGTACGGCAGATGTGGTCGGTCTCGACACCATGGGTCACGTCATCAAAACCATGCAAGACAACTTGAAGGATGATCCATTCTTTGCAGTGTATAAAACACCCGAAGTTTTGGCGAAGCTGGTTGCTGCGGGCGCATTGGGACAAAAGGTAGGTGCTGGCTTTTATAAAAAAGTCGGTAAAGACATTCAAAGGCTTGATTTTGCCTCTGCGCAATATGTCGCAGGTGGCGCGAAAGCAGATGACTTGGTCGCGCGGATTTTGAAAGAAAAAGATCCTGTTAAGAAAATGAAGTCTTTGCGTGAATCGACAAATGTTCAAGCGCAGTTTTTGTGGGCTATCTTCCGTGACGCGTTCCACTACATTGCCGTCCATAGCGCTAGCATTGCTGACAATGCACGCGACATTGACTTCGCGATGCGGTGGGGCTTCGGTTGGAACGTAGGACCGTTTGAAACATGGCAGGCCTCGGGTTGGCAAGAAGTTGCCACATGGGTCAAAGAGGATATTGATGCCGGAAAAGCGTTGTGCAATGCGCCGTTACCCGCATGGGTATTTGATGGCCGCACTGGTGTTCATTCCGCTGAAGGTTCTTGGTCGGCAAGCAGCCAGAAGTATGTGCCGCGCTCGACTTTAGCGGTATACGACCGGCAAGCCTTCCGTGCGCCAGTCTTGGGTGCAGGTGGTGTAAATGGTGCGACAGCAGGTACCACCTTCTTTGAAGATGATTCGGTACGTATTTGGCATCAGAACGATGACGTCTTGATTTTGTCGATGAAGACCAAAATGCACGTCATTGGCCCAGGCGTCATTGAAGGTATGGAAAAGGCGATTGCTGAAGCGGAGAAAAATTTCAAAGGTTTGGTGATTTGGAGTGCCGATGCGGCCGATGGCGGTGCGTTCTCAGCCGGTGCAGATTTACAAGCGATGTTGCCGCTGTTCATGTCGGGTGGTGTGAAAGCCATAGAACCTGCGATTTCTCGCTTACAGCAAGCGCATCAGGGCTTGAAGTATGCGAACGTTCCAGTCGTCGCCGCGGTTGCTGGCTTAGCCTTGGGTGGCGGTTGTGAATTGTTAATGCACGCAGCGAAGCGTGTTGCTTCGATTGAATCGTATATTGGCTTGGTTGAAGTTGGCGTAGGCTTGGTGCCAGGTGGTGGTGGCCTAAAAGAAGCCGCAGTGCGCGCTGCTGCTGACGCTAAAGGCACTGATTTATTGCAGTTCTTGAAAAATTACTTCACGAATGCCGCAACAGCAGCCGTATCTAAGTCAGCGATCGAAGCGCAAAAGATGGGTTATTTGTCCGCAGATGATGTAATCGTGTTTAACCCTTACGAACTCTTGCATGTCGCAAAAGTCGAAGCACGTGCCATGTTTGATGCGGGTTATCGCCCACCTATGCGCAAGTTAGTACCAGTGGCAGGGCGTCACGGTATGGCGACTATCGCTGGTCAACTAATCAATATGCGAGACGGTGGCTTTATTTCTGCGCATGACTTCAAATTGGGCAGAATGATTGCCGAAGTAGTCAGCGGTGGCGATATCGATAACGGTAGTTTAGTAAGCGAGCAATGGCTGCTCGACTTGGAGCGCAAAGCGTTTATGGAGTTATTGAATCATCCAAAAACGCAAGAGCGCATTATGGGCATGATGCAAACTGGCAAGCCAGTTCGTAACTAAACAAAACTTGGCGAGGACCTTAACATGACTAAACAACTTCAAGACGCTTACATCGTCTCTGCAACTCGCACGCCTATCGGTAAATCCGGTCGTGGCATGTTTCGTAACACACGTCCAGATGACCTCTTGGTGCGCGTATTGCAATCGGCGTTAGCGCAAGTGCCCAATCTGGACCCGAAACTGATTGAAGACGCAATCGTCGGTTGCTCTTTCCCAGAGGGTTCACAAGGCTTGAACATTGCGCGTATGGGCGTACTGCTAGCGGGTATGCCAAATACGATAGGTGGCGTGACCATCAATCGTTATTGCGCCTCTGGTATTACAGCGATTGCGATGGCGGCGGATCGTATTCGCGTCGGTCAGGCTGACGTGATGGTTGCAGCGGGTGTCGAATCGATGTCGATGGTGCCCATGATGGGAAACAATCCATCAATGAATATGGCGATTTTGCAAGATGAAAACGTGGGTATGGCTTATGGCATGGGCTTGACGGCTGAGAAAGTCGCACAGCAGTGGAAAGTCTCCCGTGACGCGCAAGATGCGTTTGCATTGCAATCCCATCAACGTGCAATCGCTGCGCAGAACGCAGGCTTTTTTGATGCTGAGACGACTTCAGTGGATATTGTTGATCGCGTACCAAATTTGGCAACCGGCGAAATCGAGTTGAAAAAGCGTACAGTCAATCGCGATGAAGGCGCACGTCCTGACACATCAATCGAAGGGCTGGCGAAACTCAAACCCGTATTCGCGGCGAAGGGCAGTGTCACAGCAGGAAATAGTTCGCAAACTTCTGACGGTGCCGGTGCGTTAATCTTGGTCAGCGAAAAGATATTGAAAGAATTCAATCTCACGCCGCTGGCGAAGTTCTCCTCGTTTGCGGTACGCGGTGTGCCGCCTGAAATTATGGGAATTGGTCCCAAAGAAGCCATCCCAGCCGCATGTCGTGCCGCCGGCATTACGCAAGACCAAATCGACTGGTTTGAGTTGAACGAAGCATTTGCTGCGCAAGCATTGGCTGTGGTTGGCGACTTAGGTCTTGACCCAGCTAAAGTTAATCCTATGGGGGGCGCAATTGCCTTAGGTCACCCACTTGGTGCGACTGGCGCAATCCGTGCGGCAACCACCATTCATGCCTTGCATAGAAATAACTTGAAGTACGGCATGGTGACAATGTGTGTGGGTACCGGTATGGGTGCTGCCGGTATTTTTGAGCGTATGTAAGTTTGTCGTTGAGACTCATGGAAGAATAAATAAACCGCGCATTTGTGCGGTTTATTTTTTTCTAGATTTTTCTCTAGTAACGACGTTACGAGGCCGGCTAAGAACTGATCAGGGTTAAGCCGCAAGTGACTATTCTGTAAGCAAATAACGGGACCAAAATGGAAATCCAAACCAACATAGAAAACGGCGTTTTGACGATTAACTTCAATCGTCCAGAAAAGAAAAACGCGATTACAAGTGCCATGTATCAAAGTATGGCAGACGCCTTGCGCGCGGCAGATAAAGACACGGCAGTACGCGCCATTCTTATTACCGGTAAGCCAGAGATTTTTACTGCAGGCAATGATTTAGAAGATTTTATGAAGAATGCCGCTATGCTCGCGACTTCAGATGCACCCCCGGTATACCAATTTATGCATGCGCTCAATGATGCAAGCAAGCCCGTCATTGCTGCAGTATCTGGCGCGGCCGTAGGTATCGGCACGACGCTGCTCATGCATTGCGACATGGTGTATTTGGCAGAGAATGCAAAGCTTTCTATGCCTTTCACGCAATTGGGCTTGTGTCCGGAATTCGCGTCAAGTTTGGTCTTTCAACAAATCGTCGGTTACCAACGAGCTGCAGAAAAATTGATGCTTGGCGAAGC
>JAIETO010000289.1 GCA_019745005.1 Burkholderiaceae bacterium | reverse complement strand
CAGTAACTAATTGATTAAAAAGGGAAAAATGGGGTGATCGATGGGGCTCGAACCCACGACAACAGGAATCACAATCCTGGACTCTACCAACTGAGCTACGACCACCACTGAAATCCCTTGCAGAACAAGAGAGCCTTCCATTATACGAGAAACACGACTGCAAGACAACAATTTTTGCTTTGCAACAATTTCTCATGCAAACGGCTGTACGCTTTGCTTACGGACTTATTCCATTTCCAAATCACTTGTGTCTAGGCGACGAGCCGCAGACCGTGCTGTAGCACGGCAAGGCGAAGGCAACAACGACAGGATTGATTTAGAAATGGAATTAGTTTGTGTTGATGGGCTTGGCGATGACTTTGATGTCAACAAACTGCTGTTTCTTATTTTTATCTTGGAACACGAGTCGCAATGGAATCACGTCACCAACCTTGATCTGGTTTTTCAAGCCCATTAACATCAGGTGGTAACCGCCCGGCTTCAGATTCACTTTTCTACCCGCTGGAAGTGCGAGCTGTTCAATTGGACGCATACGCATGACGTCGTTTTCCATTTTCATTTCATGTAACTCAGCGCTCGCCGCGACGCTAGTTTGCGCCTCAACTAATTGCAAGTTTTCAGTGGCCTGAATGTCGAAAAAAACGCCAGCGGCTTTTTGCTGCGGTACCGTTGCTCGTACCCACGCGTTTTGTACGGTTACCTCCGCATGAGCATCAAAGATCAATGTGGAAACGCAAAGTACGCACAAAAGTTGAATGAATCGTTTCATAAAATTTATACGTGCTCGGTTTGCGTGGAAGGCTCAAATTCTGCGCGGCTTTCAAGATAGGCGGCATGCTCGTCGGCACTGCGCTGCACACTCTTCATCGCTTCCATCAATAGATTGACATCGCCTTTCGCCAATTTCTTGGTGTCTGATAGCGTTTGACGAAAAGCACGCGCACCAATCATGCCCATCGTTAGACCTAGCATGTGGCGGGAAATGGAGTTAAGTTTGAGCCCTTTTCCACCATCGCCGTATTTTTCGATTTGCGCTGCAATATACGACATCATGAATTGCAGCACTTGCTCGCGAGTTTTCACTGGCGCATGGTCATCGTAAAAAATCGCATCAAACGTGGCCATCAGATAGGGGTTGTGATAGGCCTCACGCCCTAACATGACGCCATCAACATGATGCAAGTGTTGTTGTATTTCTTGGACGGTTTTAATTCCGCCATTGATAATAATTTCTAAGTCAGGAAAATCACGTTTCAACTGATAGGCAAAGTCGTACTTCAGCGGAGGAATTTCACGATTTTCTCTTGGTGACAGTCCCTGCAAAATCGCATTTCTGGCGTGTACGATAAAGGTCTGGCTACCCGCTTCGGCCACCTGACCGACAAAATCTCGCACGAAATCATAGGAATTAACATCGTTAATGCCAATTCGATGTTTGACGGTCACATCAATATCGACTGCATCGCGCATGGCTTTTACACAATCTGCTACAAGGGCGGGTTCCGCCATTAAGCACGCACCAAATGCGCCTTTTTGCACGCGTTCTGAAGGGCAACCGCAGTTCAAATTGATTTCATCGTAACCCCACTGCGCGCCAATTTTCGCGCATTGCGCGAGATCGGCGGGCTCGCTGCCACCTAGTTGCAAGGCGATCGGATGCTCAACATCATTAAATTCTAAATGGCGTTGGACGTCGCCGTGCAAGATGGCGCCAGTTGTCACCATTTCCGTGTAAAGCCAAGTATGTCGGGTGATTTGGCGATGGAACATTCGACAATGGCGATCAGTCCAATCCATCATAGGTGCTACCGAGACGCGGCGTGCTGGTAAAGCTGAAGATTTCACAGGTAAAAACATAGAAATAAAATGAGGCTGCATTGTACATTGTGCAGCCTCATTTCATCTTCAATCGAGGACATTATTGCGCTTTACATAACTCTACTGACGGGCTATTCAACCCAAGGCTTTTAAGCTAAAAAATCGTCCAAGAAGCTTGAACAAAAGTACTACCGTTGCTTCCTTTAGAAAGACGAAAATCGATCAAGACTAAAATTTTAGCGATGCGCGCAATTGGAAACTACGTGCACGTGCACCTTGACTTGCGCTGCTGTAGGCGTACTTCGCAACGATTTGTAGGCCTTCACTCCAAATAAAGTCTGCGCCACACGTCGCAAATACTACGTTCCGATCTAGATCATTCGAAGGAATCAAATACACGGCGCCATTTGTGTCATCAATATAACTAACCGCGACGGGGCTGCGCCCAGCGAAATCGTGTTGTACGGCAAAGTAAGCACGAGGAATTATTTTGCCGAAACTAACTTCAATAGGGTAATCCGCATTAAAGCCCACAGTGGTTCTCGAGCCACGAATATTTTGCGTTTGATACTTCAATAAAAAAGCATTGTTCCCTGTCTCGGAATACGGATTTAGCCTGAGTCTGGACAAATCAAGTCTTCCAAAAGGAATGACGTTGATGGCACCTATCATGAAATCGCCGCTACCGTTTATTGACGTAATCCACTGTTTGCCCGACCATTTTCCATGAGCGAAATCGTTGGCAACTTCGATAAATCGATCATAGTCGTTATCGATTTGATTAAAACCCGCCACCCACCCAATCTGAAAATTCGGTAAAAGAGACGTTTTTCCATAAGTGGTGCCAGTGGCCGCCGTTGCGCGCAACTTCGACCCATCAAAACCAAAATCACTTTTTTCTTTGGCGTAGGCGAGACCAAGTCCAACAACAGTGGTGCCACTGTTAAAACAACGATCAGCACCAAGGCTTGCGCTATTTGTATCGAACTTAAATCCATTGCTGCCGCGGTAGGAACCTGATCCGTTCAGGCCACCTATCCACGGGCTCACTTTGCCACAAGCTTGTTGCGACTCGTCATTTTGCGCCCCAGGAAGTTTCTTTGACTGCACCGCAAGTTCCGTCAAGCGAGCATTAAAATTATCGAGCTGAGTTTGTTCAAAACGGCGCACGGCAGTCTCGCTTGCTGCTTGTATTACCCTCACGGTACGATTGCTTGATGGGTCTGGTCGAGCTGTAACAGTAATCTGAATTTGCGCATTGCTAGAGACGCCAGCAATGGTTCGCGCAGTGAAACCTACATTGTCCACGCCGACAAACTTTGCATTTGGCCGATAAGTTAGAATCGAACCGACCAAGCTGGCATTACCATTTGTTGGCGTACCAACCACCGCGAAGCTTACTCCAAGAAAAGTCGGCCCCGATACCAATGTCGCCAAATCAATGCTGACAGACGCACCACTCGTTACAGTTAAGGCAGTGGCTTTTACCGTGGGAGCTTGTCCTGTCACGTTGATTGAAATGGTATTCGATGCAAAAACACCGTTTGCGCCGCTCAGCGTATAGCTTAGTGAATCCGATCCAATAAAATTAAGCGTCGGCGTGTAGACGATGCTGCCACCGTTTACCGTAGCGGTACCGTGACTGGGCGCAACGCTGATCGCGACGAGCCCAACGCCATTTGCAGGGTTAACTGGTAAGGAATTATTACTGCTATTGGCTTGTATATTCACGCTCGTGCTCGAATTAGCCGCAACAACGTCAATTGTCACCAATGCTGGCGCAGATTGCCCACCTGGTCCGATAGCGGCGTAGATGAAGCTATCTCGTCCCACAAAATTTGCCGCCGGTGAGTAAGTTATGGCCAGCCCATTAATTGCGGCGCTGCCAAACTGCGGCGCTGTGGAAATCACAAGACTCGTCGCAGCACCGCCAATATTGAGCGCCAAAGAATTAGTAAGCGTGTTTGCCTGCACACTAAAATTGCCAGCACCAGCGCTTGGCGCAGGCGGTAGGTTTGACGCAACACTCACGTTGAACCTCACCGAATAGTTGACGACCGCGACGGTACTAGTAGCAACAACCGTCACGTCGAACGTATAGTTACCAGCCACGCTAGGCGCACCAGATAGTGTCAGCGCCGTATTAAAGGTTGCTGGCGCCGGAGGCAAGCCGGTCGAAGTACTTATACCCGGAGGCAAATTACCTTGAACGGAATAAGCATTATTGAGCGTACCAGTCCCAATAAATACTTGCGAAAATGCCTGTCCAGAAGTCATCGAGAGGTTAATCACTTGACCATTGGAAATCGTCGTCTGTGCGTGCACACCAAAGGAAAAACCAAGCAACAATAAGCACGAAATAAAACGCAATATTTTCGTAATAAAAATCTTACATAATCGATTAAATTGACGGAAAATTTCTACGGCAGAGTTAATCGAATACGAAAAATAAAAACGCATACGCAATGAATTCATGTTCTCTCTCCTCTGTTTCTTCTAATAGTTAGCTCATGCTTCCTCGGCTATCTACAAACCGAAAACCATATTCGCCACATTCATTTTTTTTACTTATTTTATGTAATTTTCAAAAAAATCGATGCATATGGAAAATTACTACGCATGAGTTTGCACACGAAGAGACGCCAACGTCAAACGTGGAAAGTAAAAAAAGAAGAAAAGTGTGGGGTTTTTAGTAAACCATTGCGCCGCGGCGAAGTTCATTTCTGACGAGCAAGATTCACGTGGCTTTCGACGCTAACGGTTTTTGCGTATCCACATTGCAACGCCCGCAAAACTGCGGAAATCGCTAACCGCTCGTGCCTCAATTTGCGGATGCCTCTCGCGCAGCATTTTTGATAAAGCATTGCCGGGACCAATTTCAAGCGCAAATTGGGCACCGGATTCGGCACATTGATCCATGCATTCGTCCCACCGTATCGCTTGGTTGAGTTGGGCAACCAGGCTGGCTTTGATATCAACCACTGACGTGACGCGATGGGCATCAATACCCGCTAACACTGTTTGCTTAGGCGTACAGAAATCGTAGGCGTTAAGTCGTTGCGCAAACGGTAGCGCGGCCGCATCCATGAGTGGTGTATGCGAGGCAATATGCACGGGCACTTTGGTGCAAATTGCACGCGGACTTAACAACGCCACAGCAGCTTGAATATTTTTTTCTAATCCGGCAATCAAACATCGATCTTCATTAATGACAATTGCGATGTACAAGCTCAAAGGCTTTAACACTGGTTTTAGTTGATGGATATTGAGGCCGGAAACTGCCAACATACCATGCGGCGCGTCCTGCTCAACACACGCTTGCATCAGTGCTGCTCGCTGTTTCGCCAGATCAACTGCCGCAGTCGCTTCTAAAGCGCCGCTAACGGCATGCGCGGAGACCTCTCCTATGCTGTAGCCGACGATCATCGCGGGTCTGAGGGGAAAGTTTGAGGCGTGTTCGTCGCGAACTTCAGCTCCTAAAGGAATGGCACTTGTGCGCATCGAAAGTTCGGCATTTAATGCGAGCCAATTTGCCATGGTCGCCATGACCACGAGCGGTTGCGCGATTGTGTTGTCGAATAAATTTTCTTCGTTTGCAAGCACTGCGTCGAGCTTTTGGCCGAGGATGTTTTGCGCATCAATTTGCGCCAACCATTGAGCAGCTAAGGGTT
>JAIETO010000073.1 GCA_019745005.1 Burkholderiaceae bacterium | reverse complement strand
GTGCCCGCACATTATTTTTCGATTAACAGCTTACCTTTACTCCAAACTTTATGAATTCGAACGCTGATGCCGATAAGTCCTTCCAGCCCAAAACGACCACGATCACGCCAAATTCAGGGAAAAAGCGTAGTTTTAAGTTGATTGTTGTTGGTGTTTTGTTAGCGGTTCTGGCAATCTGGCTGATTTTGGCGCGCACGGGCAAAGTGCAGAACGGGAGCGAACCGCAAGGGTCGGCAAAAGCGGCCAACTCGGCGTCGCAGCGCGTGATGCCCGTCGTCACCTCACAGGTGCGAGAGGAAAAGCTCGATTTAAGTCTTTCAGCACTCGGCACAGTGACACCACTTAACGCCGTCGTGGTGCGCGGCAGAGTGGAAGGTCAGTTAATGAAGGTCTTGTTTGAAGAGGGGCAAACCGTTAAGCAAGGCGATTTGTTGGCGCAGATAGACCCTCGACCATTTGAAGTGCAAGTCACGCTCGCTTCTGGTCAGTTGGCAAGGGATCAAGCATTGCTGGAGAAAGCGCAAACGGATCTCGAACGTTATCAAACTCTGTTGCAACAAGAATCGATTTCGGGTCAGTTGGTTGATAATCAAGCCTCGCTCGTGCGTCAGTACAAAGCCGCTGTCCAGGCAAGTCAAGGAAATCTCGACAACGCTAAATTGCAACTCTCATACACGCAAGTTACCGCGCCGATAAGTGGACGCGTTGGATTGCGCCAAGTAACGCCGGGCAATGTTGTTCGCTTGTCAGATCCGAACGGCATTGCCGCGATTACGCAATTACAACCCGTTGCTGTGGTCTTTTCGATTCCTGAGGATAGTTTGCCGAAAGTGATGAAACTACTGAAGGGAGGCGAGCGCGTGGCGGTTGACGCGTATGACCGCAGTCAAAAAGAGAAACTCGGCAAAGGCAGGCTGCTTGCAGCGGATAACCAAATTGATCCAAGCACCGGCACGATAAAGCTTAAAGCTGAATTCCCTAATTCTGACAATACTCTTTTTGCGAACCAGTTTGTCAATATCAAAATGGCTGTGGAGACCAAAGCAAAAGCGATCGTGTTGCCGTCTGCGGCGGTGTTACGGGGCAGTGTTGGCAATTTTGTTTATGTTGTAAAGGCCGACCAGACAGTGACCGTGCGCCCGATAAAAATTGCTGCCGTGCAGGGTGAAGTTACGGCGATCGAGCAAGGTGTAGCTGTGGGAGAAAACGTTGTTATTGAAGGTGCGGATGGTTTGCGCGAGGGAACTAAAGTCAAAGTAAATGAGGCGCTACTGTCACCAAAGAAAACGCAACCAGATATTCCTAGCGAGAAAACCAACGGTGACGCAAAACGCGTGGAACGTCCAGCCGCTTGAACATGAATCCTTCTCGCCCATTTATTCTGCGCCCCATAGCAACTTCGTTGCTGATGGTGGCGATTCTGTTGGCTGGTTTGTTGGCATATCGGCTATTGCCTGTATCGGCATTGCCCAAATTCGATTATCCAACAATTCAAGTTGTTACTCTCTATCCGGGCGCGAGCCCTGAGATTGTTACTGCAACAATTACCGCGCCATTAGAGCGGCAGTTTGGTCGGATGCCGGGTTTAAACCAAATGTCTTCGACCAGCTCAGGCGGTGCTTCGGTGATTACTCTGCAGTTCAATCTCGATTTGGCACTTGATATCGCCGAACAAGACGTGCAAGCAGCCATCAATGGGGCCTTGAACTTGCTGCCACCAGATTTGCCCCAGCTACCCATTTACAGCAAAATCAATCCAGCAGATACGCCGATAGTGACCTTGGCATTGACGTCGAAAACAATGCCATTGCCCGAAATTCGGCGCATTATTGATACGCGTTTTGCGACCAAAATTTCGCAGTTGTCTGGCGTGGGTTTAGTTAGCGTCAGCGGTGGACAACAGGCAGCCATCCGTATTCAAACGAATCCTAAAGCACTTGCCGCTTACAAATTAACTTTGGAAGATGTGCGAAATGCCGTTATTAATGCGAATTCGAATCAAGCCAAAGGCAGTTTTGATGGCCCAACTCGCACCTCGACCATTAGTTCAAATGATCAGCTTAAATCAAGTGCGGAATTTCGCGAGTTAATAGTGAGCTATCGCGCCGGCGCGCCCGTTCGTTTGGGCGATGTTGCTGATGTTGTAGACGGTGCTGAAAATGCCCACCTTGCCGCTTGGGCAAATGAATCATCTGCACTCGTGATCAATGTGCAGCGCCAACCAGGCGCGAACGTAATCGATGTCGTGAACCGCATTAAACGCATCTTGCCGCAGCTTGAGGCTTCGTTACCTGCGTCAGTTGAAGTGAAATTGTTGACGGATCGGACCGAAACCATACGTTCGTCAGTGCGTGATGTTCAGTTCGAGCTATTACTTGCTGTCGCATTGGTTGTGATGGTGATTTTCGTTTTTTTGCGTAACGTACCAGCGACGATTATTCCCAGCGTTTCCGTACCTCTGTCTTTGATCGGCACCTTTGCCGTCATGCACTTAGCGGGATTTTCGGTGAATAACTTGACCCTTATGGCGCTCATTATCGCGACGGGTTTCGTCGTCGACGACGCGATAGTGATGATTGAAAATATTATGCGTTACATCGAGCAAGGCATGCCGCCGATGGAAGCGGCCTTGAAAGGTGCCGAGCAAATTGGGTTCACGATTGTTTCGCTGACGGTTTCTTTGGTGGCGGTGCTTATACCGCTGCTCTTCATGGGTGATGTCGTCGGGCGCCTTTTTAGTGAGTTTGCGATTACTTTGCTGGTTGCGATCTTGATCTCCGCCGTCGTGTCTTTGACGCTGACACCGATGATGTGTGGGCGACTTTTGCGACACATACCAGACAGCGAGCAAAGTAAGTTTTTTCGTTCGAGCGGCGCTTGGTTTGATCGTTTGACGTCGCGTTATGAGCACATGCTTTTATGGGTACTTGATCACCAACGCTTCACTTTGTTTGTTGCTGTTGGCACGCTGGTGCTCACGGCGCTGTTGTATGTCGTCGTTCCAAAAGGTTTTTTCCCCGTGCAAGATACCGGAGCGATACAGGGAATTTCACAAGCGCCAAGCGATATCTCTTTTACAGCGATGGCAGAGCGGCAACAGGTTTTGGGGCGCGCGATTTTACGCGATCCTGCGGTGGAAAGCCTTTCCTCATTTATCGGCGTGGATGGCAGCAACCCAACGCAAAATAGCGGACGCATCCTGATCAACCTCAAGCCACTCGCACAGCGTGATCATGTCACCTCGGTAATCGAACGGTTGCAAACTAAGCTCGCGTCGATTGATGGGATTCGTTTATACATGCAGCCCGTGCAGGAATTGACGATTGATGGCCAAGTAAGCCGCACGCAATATCAGCTTTCCTTAGAAGACGCCGATGCGAATGTGGTTCGTGAGTGGTTACCAAAATTGGTGAGTCGTCTGCAAAACGAGAAAAATCTTCGTGATATCGCAATCGATCAGCAAGACGGTGGCTTACAAGCCCATATTGAGGTTGATCGCGCCGTTGCTGCACGCTACGGAATCAGCGCGAATGCGGTAGATAGTGCATTGAATAATGCCTTTGGACAAAGACAAGTCGTTACGCTTTTTACCGCGACAAATCAACAGCGCGTTATCTTGGAAGTGAAGCCCGACTCAAACTTGGGACTCGCGGCATTAGATGGGGTTTTCTTGAATCCGACTATTCGGACAAATAATCCGAGCGATGCAGCACCGCCGCGCCCAATTCCACTTTCATCAATTGCAAAGATCAGCGAACGAACAACGCCGTTATTGGTCACCAGAATCGGGCAGTTTCCCGCAGCGATTGTGTCATTTAATCTTGCCCCCGGCGCATCGCTTGGCGACGCCGTGAAAAGTGTTGAGCGAATTCAACGTGAATTAGGCTTGCCAGCCAGCGCACAACTTAAGTTCCAAGGCGCTGCATTGGCGTTTCAAGGTTCACTTGATAACCAACTCTGGCTCATTCTTGCTGCAATTGTGACCGTGTACATCGTCTTGGGCGTACTTTATGAAAGCTACATTCATCCAGTCACGATTCTCTCGACACTGCCTTCGGCTGGTATTGGTGCATTGTTTGCGTTAATTATTTCAGGCAATCAGCTCGACGTGATTTCGATTATTGGGATTATTCTTTTAATCGGCATTGTGAAAAAAAATGCCATCATGATGATCGATTTCGCTCTTGAAGCGCAACGTGAGCAGGGCTTATCACCGCGTGATGCGATCTTTCAAGCCTGCTTGCTGCGTTTTCGCCCGATTATGATGACGACTATGGCTGCACTGTTGGGCGCTTTGCCACTGATGTTGGGCTGGGGAGTTGGATCGGATATTCGACATCCGCTTGGCGTTACTTTGGTTGGTGGTTTGATCGTGAGTCAGTTGTTAACCTTGTTTACGACGCCGGTGATTTACCTCGCCTTTGAGCGCTTTACCAAGACGACCGCAGAGTCGGGCGTAGCGTCAAGGTCGAATATTGTCGATCAACCAGAGCATTCGTGAGCGCGGCAGTATGAACTTCTCCGCCCCCTTTATTGCCCGTCCCGTCGCCACTACTTTGCTCACAGTGGCTTTGGTGTTAGTGGGCGCGGTTGCCTTGCGCCTGCTACCAATTTCGCCTTTGCCTCGGGTTGATATTCCGACGATTCGTGTTTCCGCATCACTCCCTGGTGCCAGCCCAGAAACCATGGCGACCGCCGTAACCACGCCGCTCGAGCGTTCACTCGGACGGATCGCGGGAATTACGGAAATGACGTCGAGCAGCACGCTGGGAAGCTCCCGTATTGTTTTGCAATTTGAACTGACGCGCGATATCAACGGCGCCGCACGTGATGTCCAAGCGGCTTTAAACGCGGCAAATAGTTCGCTACCTTCGGGTTTGTTGAGCAGCCCTTCGTACAGAAAAGTAAATCCTGCAGACGCTCCCATCATGATTTTGAGCCTGAGCTCAAAAACCATGACGCAGAGCCAGATGTACGACAACGCGTCGACGATAATTGCGCAAAAATTGTCTCAGCTAAAAGGTGTAGGCGAAGTTGAAATTGGCGGCAGTGCGCTGCCCGCTGTGCATATAGACTTAAACCCGCAAGCATTGAATCAAGTCGGCTTGGGGCTGGAAGAGGTGCGAACGACCATTTCTGCGGCGAATTCAATCCGACCCCTTGGCGCCTTAGAAGAGCACGAAAGGCAGTGGCAATTAGCAAGCAATGGCCAAGCTCGCACTGCCAAAGACTTTTTGCCCGTGGTACTTGCCTATCGCAGTAACGGCGCGGCAGTACAACTTGGTGAGGTTGCCCAAGTCAGCGATGGAGCGCAAGACTTACAGACAGCGGGCGTAGCAAATGGCAAGCCAGCGGTGCTGGTAATCATTAGACGCGAATCAGACGCAAATATTATTGCTACGGTAGATCGAATCAACAAAGTATTGCCTGACTTAATCGCTTCCTTGCCTGCGGCGATTGACATTCAAGTTGAAATGGAACGGACCAGCACAATTCGTGCGTC
>JAIETO010000143.1 GCA_019745005.1 Burkholderiaceae bacterium | reverse complement strand
CTGGCAACGGTTTTCTCGGCAAAGCGCTCCACCGGCATTAAAAAAGGCATTTGATAGCTGTTGCTTTGCGTCATAGGCGTATCGATGTAACCCGGTGCAATTGTCACGACGCGAATACCACTATTGCGCAATTCCACGCGCAAGGATTCACAGTAACTAATCACGGCGGCTTTTGAAGCGCTATACGCTTCGGCGCCCGGTAAGCCGCGTATGCCTGCCACGCTGGCAATGCCCACCAAACGACAGGGTGCGCGCGTGACCGTAACGCGCATGGCTTTGATAAATGGCGCAAAGGTGGCAACAGTTGCCGTCACATTAGTCTCAAACACGCGCGCAAAGACGGGTAAGTCTTCGGCATGCTCCGTGAGCGTACCTGCAGACACACCGGCATTTGCAATCACCACATGCACCTCGCCGACGGCGGCGAGAAACGCCTGCGCCGCCTGTGCCAAGGCCTGGTGATCAGTGACATCCAGCGCATAGATAAAATGCTGCTCAGGGTTGGGCAGAGTCTGACGTAAAGCCGCTAAGGCGTCTTGCCGCCGCGCAACCAAGGCCACTCGCGCACCTTGGCTCGCATACACCTTGGCTAAGGCCGCGCCAATTCCTGATGAAGCGCCTGTGATAAAGACATGCTGCATGGGTTTTCTCCGTTCTGGGGTGGGCTTATTCGTGCACATTTACCGGTCTGATGTTACGTCTCATGTTTTCTTAAGCATCGGAACACAGGAAGTAACCAATATACCCTAACCAGTAATCTTTTATCTCGCTTATATGATAAGCGGAAATGGCAATAAAAAATGCAATTTAAAGGGAGTATCGTAATTTCGCTTGGATTTTTGCCTATGACTATGCGGCCTATTGATGATGTAAGCGCTCGAAAACCTTAAAAAAAATCCGCCAACTGAGGCGGATTTTCTTGATTGGACGAGGGCTTTTTACTGCACATTCGCTTCGTGCTGGCATGTGCCGTTCAATCAGCTTTACGCGAATTACTTCTTTTCTTTCTGTGCTTTCGCGACTAACCAATCCATTACCTTCAAGGTTTCTTCGAGTTGTACGTTTTCGGGCACACGTCCAAGTCCTTTGCTGACGTCAGAGGGCGAAGTGATAAACCGTCCGTCGATCACGACCGTGGGCACACCATCGATCTTGAAGGTATTTTGCAGTTGCGAGCCGCGACTCAATTTGGCTTGCATGGAGAATGAGTTGTAGATGTCGCTAAATTTTTGCTTATCGATACCATTTTTCACCACAAATGCGAGCACGTCCGCATCGGTCAGCAAGCGTTGCCGCTCGACATGGAAGGAATTAAACACTTTGATGTGGATATCCTCCAAACGATTCATGGCTTCCAAGGTGTAGAACAATTTTTGGTGCGGCGTGAGGTTATTAAAGTCAACGTGGATGCGTTTGAAGCTAATGTTTGCGCCCTGCTTCTTTACCCATTCAGCGAGATACGGCTCAAAGGCGAAACAATGGGGGCAAAAATAGGCAAAAAATTCGATGACTTCGATTTTCTTCCCCGGCTCGGTCGCTTGGGGTTTATCCAGCACGCGGTAATCAGCACCCGCTTGCGGCGCAATGCTAGATGCCGTTGCAGCACTAGCCAGCATACCAAAACTGAGGGTTAGAAATAAATGTTTAAGGTGCTGTTTCATAAAACGCATGGCGATTTCCTCTTTCTTTATATGAAATGTCGATACTTATTTGGTGGTACGAACAATCGCCGCTTCCACACCATTTTCTGACAACTTACCGCGCATACGGTTGGTTGTATCAAGCTGGTTAAACGGTCCGATGCGCACGCGATGTAGCACACCGCCGTCGGTTTGTTTCTCGCTGACGCGCGCCTCAAAACCTAAAAGCGCCAATTTTGCACGCGTGCTTTCGGCTTCTGCTGGCTCGCGAAAAGCGCCCGCTTGCAGGAAGTAAATGTATTTATCGTCAATCGCGTCGGCGGCTGGCGCAGTGGTTTGAGCAGGCGCCTGGGCGATTGGCGGAATGATTGCTTCGCTAGGCTTACTGTCTTTTGCAGGTGCGACGGGTGGATGCGCATCGGCGGCTTGTTTGGCTTCGGCTGTCTTGGCAACTTCTTTCGCCGCCTCCTTCACCGCATCCTTACTGCCATACAAGGGCTTATTGGGGTCTTGTAACTGCGGCGCGGTGAGTTCTGCTTTATCGTTTTTGCCCTTATTGGTAAAAGGTGTGGACGATTTATTGATGACCAAGGCCACGCCTACGGCAATACTCAAGCCAATAACCAGGCCGATGATGATCCCCAACAGGGTGTTGCCGCGTTGCGATTTGAGCTGATAGTTGTGCTTTAGTTGCGGTGATTTCATACTTAATGGTTTCTCTTATTTTTTCGCTTCGATCACATTTTGCTTGGAGCTGATACACCGATCAGTGCTAAGCCATTTCTCAGAACTTGGCGGGTTGCCATCATTAACGCGAGGCGCGCCATTTTGGTTGGCACATCATCCACCAAGACACGCTCAGCATTGTAATAGCTATGCAGTTCGCCTGCGAGTTCACGTAAGTAAAACGCTACTTGATGCGGGCCGAGCTCCTCTAATGCTTTTTGCAAAGCTTCTGGGTACTCTGCCAACTTTGCTAGGAGTGTGGCTTCGCGCGGCGCCGTTAAAGGGGTTAAATCCACATTGATCAATTTCGCCAGAACCGCTTCATCGGTAGCGTACTGGGCAAGTACCGAACAGATCCGCGCGTGGGCGTACTGCACGTAATAGACGGGATTTTCGTCCGATTGCGCAAGCGCGACATCGACATCGAACACGAATTCGGTATCCGCTTTACGTGAAATCAGGAAGAAGCGCACGGCATCACGCCCTTTGGTGATATCGCCCGCACCAGACCATTCGATCAGGTCGCGCACGGTGACGTACGATCCGGCACGTTTTGAAATTTTGACTTCTTCACCATTCTTCATCACGGTGACCATCTTATGCAACACATAATCAGGGTAGCCTTGTGGAATACCCGTGCCAACGGCTTGCAAGCCTGCGCGCACGCGTGCAATTGTGCCGTGGTGGTCACTGCCTTGAATATTGATGGCCTTTTTAAAGCCGCGCTGCCATTTAACGACGTGGTAAGCAACATCCGGCACGAAGTAGGTGTAACTGCCATCCGACTTCTTCATGACACGATCTTTATCGTCGCCATATTCGGTGGTACGTAACCACAGCGCACCATCTTGTTCGTAGGTTTTGCCGGCGTTTTGTAGGGCGGTGACTGCTTCACTCACCTTGCCGTCACCATACAACGACGATTCCAAGTAATACTGGTCAAACTTGACGCCAAATGCTTGCAAATCGATATCTTGCTCGTTGCGCAAATAAGTCACACTAAATTGCGTAATGGAAGCGAGGTCATCACTATCCCCACTGGCCGTTACAGGCGCGGTGTTGCTAGCTGAAACGGTTTTCTTCGCAAGGAAGTCTTGCGCTATTTCGCCAATGTAATCACCGTTATAGGCGGATTCCGGCCACGCGGCGTCTCCTGGCTTTAAGCCTTTGGCGCGTGCTTGCACTGACATCGCTAAATTGTTGATTTGCACTCCCGCGTCGTTGTAATAGAACTCGCGCGTGACATCGTATTTTTGTGCTTCAAAAAGTGCTGCGAGCGCATCACCTAATGCCGCTTGGCGCCCATGTCCGACGTGTAAAGGGCCGGTGGGGTTGGCAGATACAAATTCAATGATGACTTTTTCGCCTGCGCCTTCATTACCCTTGCCGTATGAAGCACCTTCGTTGAGGATTTGAAGCACAACAGACTGCTTCGCCGCATTATGTAGACGCAAATTTATAAAGCCGGGGCCAGCAATCTCGGCAGCAGAGATCAATTTCGAGCTTTCAATCTGTAAATTAGCAACGATTTGTTGCGCTAGTTCGCGTGGATTTTTTTTCAACGGCTTAGCGATTTGCATGGCGATATTGCATGCGACATCACCATGTGAAGAATCTCGCGGCCGTTCGAGCACGATGTTTGGGTGTAAATCTGAACCAAGCAATATTGGTGCGATGGCTTTTTGAAATACTTCAATTAGTTCTTTTTTTTGTTGGGCTAACATAATTTATGACGTTCTTTTTTGAAATCTGGTTGGTGTTGTTACCTGATGCGTGGCACTAACTAGGCAATTTCACGCGGACTTTGCATCGAAGGCAAATTTGCTACGTGTTTTATTCTGTGCCCTTCACACTAAACCCCTGATTATACTGTCTTGCCAATGCCTGCATTGCGAAGTTTGGCGGTGACTGCATTTACCTTACGCTCGTGGCGCCCAAAGTGGTTGCAACTGCTTGTTGGGCTTCAGGGCAGCAGGGAATTTGCTCGCCCTACGTGTAGAATAGAATGTTTTTGCTCACGGGTTGACTATGTGGTTTAAGAATTTTCAGTTGTATCGTTTGTCCCTTCCGTTTGACCTGAATATCGATCAGTTAAATCAAAAGTTGGGGAACTTTGCCTTTGCACCCTGCAATGGGGGCGATTTACAAAGCGAAGGGTGGTTGTCGCCGCGTGAAAATGATTTATTGGCACATCAGTTAGGGCCACATTTTCTACTCATGTTTGGTGTGGAAAAGAAGTTATTACCTGCATCGGTGATTAACCAAGTCACGAAGGCACGTGCAGTAGAGTTAGAGGAGCAGCAAGGCTTCCCGCCTGGTCGCAAAGCGATAAAGAATCTCAAAGAGCTTGTGCGTGAGGAGTTACTTCCTCGTGCTTTTAGCATTTTGCGCACCACTCGCGTTTGGATTGACTCAAAAAACGGCTGGTTGGTAATCGATACACCCAGTGCCAGCAAAGCCGACGAGGTGCTAAAGGGGCTTCTCAAGGTGCATGCTTTTTCGCTATCTGCGCTTAAAGTGAACGTATCGCCACAAACGGCGATGACGGAATGGCTGGCCACTGAAAGTCCGCCTAAAGGATTTACTCTTGATCAGAATACAGAGTTGCGGTCGAGCACCGACGACAAGGCGGCCGTTCGATACGTGAATCACAGCGTGGATACAAAAGAGATACAGCGGCACATTGAGGGAGGCAAACGATGTACCAAGCTTGCGCTGACGTGGAATGATCGAATTTCTTTTTCATTGACGGATTCGCTCGTGATAAAGCAGGTAAAGGCACTTGAGCTACTCGAGGAGAAAGAGAAACAAATGTTGGGTGATGCGGATGAGCGACTAGACGCAGATTTCGTGTTGATGGCGAATGAAGTAAGCGGCTTATTAGATGATTTGTTGTTTTCTCTCGGCGGAGAAAGCCAAGTCAAATAAGGAAAAGAGATCTCTGCACAACTGACTACGCGGGCGAATTTTGCCCGTGCGACGCCGCACACCGCCCTCGCTGAACAGTCGTACTGGTGCGCTTTTCAAAGCAAACTTTGCCCGCTCGCTACAGTTGTGTAGAGGCCTCGAAAATGCTGATTCACTTTCTATTTTCAGCGGGCAAGAATAAAAAAAGACGAACATCAAGTTCGTCTCAGACTGCTGACAAACCTCAAAAGGCCTCGCCATGTGCGAGGTCTTTTGGTTTAATA
>JAIETO010000179.1 GCA_019745005.1 Burkholderiaceae bacterium | reverse complement strand
ACGGGTGCCACCATCGGGCACGAACTGACTCACGCATTTGATGATGAAGGGCGCCAATACGATGCCCAAGGCAATTTAAAAAGTTGGTGGACAAAGGAAGACGAAAAGAATTTCTTAACCAGAGTAACGGCGATTGAAAAGCAATTTGACGAATTTAATCCGATTGACCAATTGCACATCAATGGCAAGTTGACGGCGGGCGAGAATATTGCGGATTTAGGCGGCTTAAAAATCGCCCTTAAAGCCATGCAAAACGCATTAAAGAAAACCCCGCAAGCCGAGAAGATTGATGGCTTCACACCTGAGCAACGTTTCTTCATCGCGAATGCGCAGAGCTTTAGAGGTTTAATGCGCGATGAAAGTTTACGTTTGCAACTTGCGACGGACCCCCATGCGCCAGAAAAGTACAGGGTTATTGCGCCATTGGCGAATATGCCAGAATTTGCTGAGGCGTTTAAGTGCTCTCCTGATCGTTCACCACTGCGTGAACCGGCTAAGCGTGTGAATATTTGGTAAGTGGCTATGCAAAGAAAACGGCCCACGAACGAAGGCGTTTTCAATGTGCTTTAGGCGTGCGCCATTTTTTTTGATTGAGTTTGCACGTTTAATCAATCTTGGATCAAATTTCGAAGAAACTGCATACAATTTTTCAACAACAAAATGCATAACCGCTTAGCTTAGGATGCCTTTTTGCGTAAATTTGGTTCTTCGACTATAAGGACGTCTGCGCTCTTGGCAGCGTGCTTTGTAATAAAATCAGTGATACCGGAAATGTCAGATAACGCCAGTAAAGGCATGCCGGGTATCGCTATATCGCTATCCGATGCAATAGCCGCAACGTCGGGCAAGCTTAGACAAAGGTGTGACTTACCAACTGCCGCGCGCCACACTTCCAACTTTGGAAAATTTCCCTGTTTGAATCCTTCGATCAATACTAGATCGCAGCCTTGCATCTTACTAAGCAAATAGGGTAGCGACGGCTCCGAATCGTCACACAATTCGTGCATTAAAACCCAACGACGTCGACCTACGAGCATCAACTCTGAGCATCCTGCTTCGCGCAGTCGGTACGAGTCTTTACCAGGACGGTCAATATCAAACTCCTTGTGACTGTGCTTGATTAGCGACACCGCGATGCCTCGCAATTGAAACTCTGGGATTAAGTGTTCCAGCAAAGTTGTTTTGCCCATGCCGGAATGCCCAGCAATACCAAATATACGCATATCAGAGCTTCGCTGGCGCCTGAGTTGAATTGTCGCTGCCAATGAGTTGTTTCCCGGCCTGAAGAGCCGCATGCAAAATTTCACGTTGCAGTACTTCACGTTGCATACCTCGCGCCAGCATGACCGCGCCTACGTTTTGCGCAATTATTGCCCATGCGATATCGGAATTACCTGTTAGCTTACTTACGTTGGCGTGGATGGATTGGACACCCTTTTCGAATGCCTCTTTCACGGCGTCATCTGCACGTCCAACCTCGGGAGTCAATGAAGGCAATGGGCATCCAGCTTCTGGATGTTGCACATGATTGAAACTCAAATAGCCAGCGAGCGCACGTGATACCTGATCGGCATCAGCGGGATCAACAGCATCGTATAGATCCGCCGTGCGTTTAAGTTCGGCCGTGATCATTGCCACGAACAGGTCTGACTTTCCGCTGAAATGCTTGTATAAAGAACCTGTTGTCACGCCTGCGGCTGCCGCCAGATCGGCCATTCCGCTACTGTTGAAGCCGTGCTGTTTGGCGTGCTGGCCACCTGCCTCCACGAGCTTCGCACGCGCTTCTTCTTTGTACTTGGTGGAATATCTCATAAAACTCTTTTCTAATAATTAGGCTTGAATATTCTTGAATTACGCATTAGGATAACAATCATTACCCAATAAATCAAGTCTCCCAATTACATAAATCACTGAGGAATAGCACATCATGGATGACAGCGAAACGAAATCTTGGAAAAAGACTGCATGTATTATTTGTTCTCTAAACTGTGGTCTCGAAATAAAGACTGAGGATGGGAGAATCACTAAGATCAAAGGGGACAAATCCAATCCAATTTCGCAGGGCTATATGTGCGAAAAATCGCAACGTATGGACTTCTATCAAAATGGTGCAGATCGCATCGATTCACCTAAACGCCGCAGGCCAGACGGTAGCTATGAGAATATCGATTGGGAAACAGCTATCCGCGAAATAGCAGAAAAGTTCGCTGCAATCAAAAACAAACACGGAGGCGATAGTATTCTGTACTACGGTGGTGGTAGCCAGGGCAATCATCTCGGCGGAACCTATGCTGATAGCACAATTAAAGCCTTGGGAATTCAATACCGCTCCAACGCATTGGCGCAGGAAAAAACGGGAGAAGCCTGGATACAGGGCAAGATGACTGGTGCGCCGGTCCATGGCGATTTTGAACACTGCGAAGTGGCAGTATTCTTAGGAAAAAATCCGTGGCAGTCACACGGATTTGCCCGAACCCGCGTCGTACTGCGTGAAATTCAAAACGACACGAACCGCGCCATGATCGTGATCGACCCACGACGCACAGAAACAGCAAAGATGGCGGACTACCACTTAGCCGTCAAGCCTGGTACGGACGCGTGGTGCCTAACTGCCCTTTCTGCGATCCTAGTACAAGAAAATTTGGTGGCAAGCACATGGCTTGCGGAGCACACCACCGGTTATGAGGTCGTGGAAGCAGCCATGAAGAAGATCGATGTTGCGCATTACGCAACTATATGCGGGGTGAATGAAACACTGCTTCGTTCGGCTGCAAGGCGCATTGCAATTGCAAAAAGTGTTTCCATGATCGAGGATTTGGGCGTGCAAATGAATGTGCACTCCACGCTAAATAGTTATCTGAACCGCTTAGTTTGGCTCCTAACCGGCAACTATGCTAAGCCGGGTGCCAACAACGCTTTTGTGCCTCTACTTAATCTCTCTAACTCCAACCGTAGCACCTCTAAAAAACGGGAAACAGGAAAAACAGCGGTGGCGCGCAAATGGACACACAGTCCGGTTACCAACTCGAAAGTAATCATGGGTTTGATTCCGTGCAACGTGATTCCAGATGAAATTCTGACACAACACCCCAAACGCTTTCGAGCCATGTTCATTGAAAGTTCGAACCCGGTTCACTCACTTGCTGACAGCCAACGTATGCGTGAGTCGTTGCGCGCCCTAGATTGCAGCGTAGTGATTGATGTAGCCATGACTGAAACCGCACGGCAATGCGACTACGTTTTACCGGCTAGCAGTCAGTTTGAAAAAGCCGAAGCAACGTTTTTCAATCTTGAGTTTCCTCGCAATGGATTCCAATTACGTCACCCACACTTTGTCGCCCGGGTTGGTACGCTGACAGAGGCAGAAATTCATGCACGGCTACTGGAAGCAATGGGCGAGTTGGGCAGTGCCAATTACGCATTTTTACGCGCTGCGGCACGTATCGGATACACAGCATTTGGACTAGCCTTTGCTTGGAAATCGATGCGAGACAAGAAGGTCGCTCGGTATGCACCTGTTGTTTTATATCGCAGTCTAGGGCCTAGCTTGCCACCTGGCCTCGCGCCTTCCGCTTCGCTGTGGGGCATCAGCCAACTCTATGTACGAACGCAGCCAGCAGCTGCGCGAGGAGCTGGATTTGGCGGGTTGCCATTGTTTGGTGGCAACCGGCTTTTTGATGCGATTTTGAAAAATCCATCAGGAGTCATTTTCGCAGTCAGCGAGTACAGTGACAGTTGGAACGCAGTGAAATTGCCAGAACACAAAATCAATCTGAACATCAAAGAAATGCTCGATGAGCTGGCTACGATAGACAGCAAGCTGCCACCAAAGCGAGAAGACTACCCCTTCATTTTATCGGCAGGTGAACGACGTTCAGAAACAAGCCAAACGTCTATCCGGAATCCGGAATGGATGAAGAAAGGTAATTTTGGTGTGTTGCGCATACATCCGCAAGACGCGGCAACTCTAGGATGTGCTGATGGCGACTGGATTCAACTTCGCACACCAAGGGGCACAGCGCAAGCGCCAATCGAACTGACCGACGAACTCCAGCCTGGCCACGTGTCACTTCCCAATGGACACGGAATCGATTACCACCAAGCTGACGGCACGCTTGACCGCAGAGGCGTTTCCCTGAACGAACTCACCAATACGAATGATCGTGACCCTTTTGCCGGTACGCCTTGGCACAAATATGTGCCAGTACATCTTGAACGCCTCACGCTAACCTGACACTGAATCGAGAAAAAAATGACCCATGTTGTTACTGAAAGCTGCATCCGCTGTAAATACACAGACTGTGTAGATGTCTGCCCTGTAGATTGTTTTGTTGAAGGTCCGAACTTTCTCGTCATCGACCCAGATGCGTGCATTGACTGCGCCGTGTGCGTTCCTGAATGCCCAGTCAATGCGATCTACGCAGAAGAAGACCTGCCCGCCGGACAATTGCACATGACCGCTCTCAACGCAGAGCTTTATCGACTCCCTGGGTGGAAATCTATCACTAAGGGTAAAGCCGCACTACCAGATGCAGAGGACTGGAAGGAGCGAACTGGAAAACTGTCTGAACTTCAACGCTAAACGCAAGCCCTTAGAACACGACCGAATTTCCGGAAGAATCCATGAGTACATTTGTAGAAGAAACCGTTCTGACCGTCCATCATTGGACCGACCGCTTATTCAGCTTCACCACCACACGCGATCCAAGTCTTCGTTTTTCTAACGGCCACTTTACGATGATCGGCTTACGGGTGGATGATAAACCTCTACTTCGAGCCTACAGCATCGTCAGCGCCAATTACGAAGAGCAACTTGAATTTCTGAGCATCAAGGTTCCAGATGGCTCACTTACATCGCGACTGCAGCACATCCAACCCGGCGACAAAATCGTTGTCGGACGTAAGCCCACGGGGACGTTGCTGATCGATTATCTACTTCCAGGCAAACGTCTGTATCTTTTAGGTAGTGGTACCGGCTTGGCACCATTCTTAAGCGTCGCCCGCGATCCCGATACTTACGAACGGTTCGAAAAAGTTATTCTGGTGCATGGCGTCCGACAGGTGGCGGAACTGTGCTATCACGACTATCTCACCAAGGTATTGCCCGAGCACGAGGTTCTCGGCGAGTACGTGACAAAACAAATGCTTTATTACCCCACTGTCACCCGCGAGGATTATGCAAATCGAGGCAGAATTACTACTGTTATGGACGATGGGCAATTGACACGCGATCTCGGACTACCTGACTTAGACCCAATTCACGATCGCATCATGATCTGTGGAAGCCCGGGGCTGAATAAGGATATGCGAGCGATCCTCGATGCCAAAGGTTTTCGTGAAGGAAGCACCACGATACAAGGTGATTATGTGGTGGAAAGGGCATTTGTCGAAACTTGAAAGCGGGATTTTCTTTTGATGTAAAAGTGCAAAGCGATCTGAAAATTTTCTTGATGCAATTGCACACGCAAACTTTGTGGCCGAAGCACCGTTAGATGAAATGCACTCATTCGCTTTGCGATTCGTAAAACCTTTGCATTGGAATTCTGCGATGGGCGGAGCCATGAGGGTGGGCTGGCCTAAATTTTCTAGTCTTAAGAA
>JAIETO010000081.1 GCA_019745005.1 Burkholderiaceae bacterium | reverse complement strand
GCATTACTAGGCAGTCTTCTTTTAGTGAACCTTGTTGCAGCGCCCCGCGCACTTCTGGTGCAGCAGGCGGCTGTTGCTGTCGTCGCCGTTGTTGCCGCCGCCCTTGTTTTGCGTTACTCGAAAAGCAGCCCTGCCGTGAAGAAAACACCTTGGCTTCTCATTGGGATGGCGATGCTTGTGTGCTTGCCTATCTTCCTTACTTCCTCCACGCCTCACCGCTGGCTTGGGGTGTTTGGATTTCGCCTGTACATTGCACCGCTAGTGCTCCCCATTTTTTTGCTTTACTGGCATCGCGTATTCTCAGGCGACAAAACTACAGTCAGCTTATCGATAATCGCTGCTCTCGTTGCTGCTGTAGGCTTAGTCGCGCAGCCGGATGCTGCTCAGCTAACGGCGTTTGCTATCGCGTCTGTGCCTGTTATTTGGATTTCAAGCCCTAGCCTTACGTTAAGACTCTTAACGATAGCCTTACTAGCTGGCGCAGCCGCGTTCTCGTGGACGATTCCAGACCCATTGACTCCCGTTTCTTATGTGGAAGGTGTGTTCATACTTGCTTCAAGCTTCTCGGCATGGGCGCTGCTTATTGCAGTAATTGCTTGCGCGCTTCCTGTCATTGCGCTTGCATTGTTGGCATACAGAATGCGGTCGCTAGGCATTTTCTCGGTCGCGCTGTATTTCGCAACGCTGTATTTGTTAGCACCGGCGCAAGTCACGCCAGTTCCGCTGCTCGGCTTTGGTGCCGGCCCCATACTTGGGTACTTTCTTATGGTTAGCCAAGTTCGGCGTTTGAACGCACATGCGGGCTGAGTTGAAATCAAGCGAGCACTTGATTTCACTTTAGGGAAGCTCTGATTAAGTTACTGCGCGGCCAAATTTTGAACCTGCGACGCCGGCTACCGTGCTCGCTGTACAGTCGTACAGGTGCGCTTCTCGATTCAAACTTTGACCGCTCGCTACACTTAATCAGAGCTTCCTTAGAAAAAACACCCTTATTGGCGGGTGCTGCTTGTTGTTGCTTTAGGTGTCATGTATGTTCACCGCCATAACCTCGCCAGCAGCGCTCATTTATGTGGAGGTCGATTTGTTTAACAAGCTTCGCAATCTTGGCCCAGCCTCAGCGCAAATGCTTGCGTCAGCAGGTATTCTTTCAGAAGCACAGTTGCGCGAGATGGGTTCTGTTTCGGCTTACCTCGCCGTAAAAGCAACGGGCTGCGAGCCAAGTTTGAATTTGCTTTGGGCGATCGAGGGCGCGCTGACCGATCGTGGCTGGAAAGAGGTATCAAAAAACGAAAAAACCTCGCTGCTTATGCAGCTAGATGACTATGAACGGCGAAAAAATGAAATGAGCTAAGGTGGGTGTGGCTGAGGCAGCGCCATCGTAAAAATAGCGGAACAACCAGCGTAGGAAAATACATTTCTGTGCCCATTTCCTTTGTAGCGTATCTTTTGCAAAGAATGCGATTTTTTATGAACAAACTATTGATTCATCGTGACAATAATCTGCGTGTGGCGAAAATTGTTTTGCATGATGAGATTGACTAGGCGTGATTTCGCTTTGCTTTTATCTTAGCTTGTAGATCAGCCTAGCTTAATGAAAATTGCGTGCTGCAGTGGTTTGTACATAGATCAAAAGAGATGCCCGCCTTTGTTTTTTACTTAGTGTTGATTTTTCTATGCAACCTTTTATGGAGAGCGTTATGCCGCAACCATTTCCAACAGATTACCTCGCAGGGCAAGGCAGCCAGTGCGAGCGTGGACAGATCTCGTTTTCAGTTTGCTTGAAGCGGGCGGGATGATGTCGACTACTGCAATGGGATGGATTTATCTGTTGCTTGCTGGCCTGTTCGAGATCGGCTTTGCAAGTGCGATCAAGTTAATGGATGGACACAAAAATATTCCTTGGTCGGTCGCGTTTTATGTTTGCGCTCTACTGAGCTTTGGCTTTCTTCAAGAAGCCGCTAAATCATTACCGATTGGGACTGCATACGCTGTGTGGACGGGCATTGGGGGCGTGGGCGTTGCCGTTATTGGCATGGCATTTTTAGGCGACCCGATTACGCCTTGGCGCGTTGTTTTCTTGTTGTTGTTGGTTACGTCGTTGGTGGGTCTGAAGCTCACGTCGGGCCATTGAAGAGGCGTGTTTATGCATCCTTCAATACAAGCAGGGGCGATAAAGCCGCGCCATTCAGTTATATCAGCCTTTTTACGATTACTCTTTCCATTAATCGTACCTGTGCACGCAAAGCGGTGTCGTCGAGAAATTAGAAATGTAGGACTATTATGATATTCCGCTCATATTGTGTTTGCGCCGTCGTGTTACTGGCAACTCTATTTACTGATGCCATTAGTGCGCGGGAGCATTGCTTTAATTACGAGCCAGCAAAAGTTGCTCTTTCGGGTAAGTTGCTTCGAAAAACTTACCCAGGAACGCCCAATTTCGAGAGTGTTGCGAAGGGAGACCATGAAGAGACAGGATACTACCTGCAACTCGCGGCGGGAATTTGCGTCCGCGCGAAACAAGAGGACGAAGCCGGGGATCACATGGGTGTGAAGGTGATTCAATTGGTGTTATCTGAAAAGCAGTATGAATTGCTAAGACCCGCGCTCGGGACTCGAATTACTTTAATTGGTTCGTTGTTCGAAGCCCATACTGGTCATCATCATACGCCTGTGCTTTTAATCGTTCATGAGGTACATCCATGATCTTTTTTTACCGTTGCGTTTCCGGTGGAGGGAAAATTTCGATGGCCAAATAATTGAATCTCCGTGGGAATAATTTGGGGATGTCGACATTGTTTTGCACCGTTGAATTGACATTTTGTACGATGACGCTTTGCTTTCATCGTAATTACGTCTGAACCGCAGGTTTATGCATACCCAGCGCTGTATTAATTCAATACGCTTTAAATACAAGCGCAAACTGGTATAAAAAATAAAAAAATCAGGTAGTATATTGATTTGTTGGCGGTTGGTAGATCAAAAATGAGGTTCGCATCGCGCTAAAAATGGCATGGTATTTGTGTTGGGCAAAGCGTTCGAAAACGAGTGGCACTTTTTGGTGCTGCATCTCAATTCTCATCACAAACGGGCAAAAAAATCCACTAACGAAACCGCACTGATGCCTAGTTCTAAGCGCGGCTCACTTGCCCATCCAACGCTGATTAATCTGCGCCAAACTTCCATCTTTCACCATGCTGGCGAGCGCTTGTTTGCAGCGTTCCACGATGCTGTCTGGTGTGTCGAGGTTGAAAGCTAAATACAATTGACCAGAAAGCTCATTGAGCTTGAGTAGTTTTTCTATGGAGGTGGGGTCAACGTCGTTGACTTTGCTTAAATGGGCTAGGGCGAAGTCGTCGCTGACAAACGCGTCGATGCGGCCTAAAGCAAGCTTTTTAATGTTGTTATCATCCGCCGGGGCGATATCGATGCGCTGCTTGTGCTTGCTAAAAAACTCCGCCGCAGCACCGTCACGAATCACGCCGATCACGTATGGGTGTAGATCGCTCAGGGTTTGGGCTTTGACGTCCTTGCGGCTTTTGAGTTTGAAGAGATAATTATTCCGCTCAAAGATCACGCCTACCCATTTGAACATCTTCTCGCGTTCGTGGCTGCGAATAATCGGGTAAATCGCCATGTTTGGCGTGCTAAGCGTGAGTTTGTACGCGCGTGACCATGGGTAGATGGTGGTTTGCTGGGGAATGCCTGCGCGCCGAAAAACTTCCTGTACAACTTCTGTACCAAGACCTGTGAGGTGTTGTGAGATAGGGTCAAAGTAGCCGTAAGGGGCGTTGTCTTCCGTAGCGATGGTCACTTTCTCTGCCCATGCCCATGGCGACGCCAACGCATACAACATAGCAAAAACGAGAGAGAGACGAGGGCGCGGAAAAGATTTAATGGTCTTGAATTGCATTGGAAGAACTGCGTTGATATGTGCGAAAAGCACCTAGGCTTGCAAGTATAAAGCAATTGCCATGTGGGAATTAAAATCGGGTAAAACCGGTTGCTTGGTGGCGCATCGTTTGGCGTTTTTGCGAAATAGGCTGCTTGATTTATTCCGCTTTTTTATTCCACTTTTGCGTGATTTGTTGATAGGTGCCGTCTTGCACCATCGACATTAACGCGGTTTTGCAACGGACCACGATGTCGTCTGACGTGGACAAGCTAAACGCCAAAAACAGCGGGCCAGAGAGTTCATCGAGCTTGAAAAAGCGTTCGATTTCGTTGGGGTCTATTTTTTCTACATTTGCCACGTAGTTGATCGCTTGATCGTCAATCACCAAGGCGTCGATGCGCTTGAGCATGAGCTTGCGCAAATTCTGGTTATCCGTGGAGGAAAAGTCGATATGTAAGCCTTCTTTTGCTAAATATTGCGCGGTGGCGTCATCACGGATTCCACCGATAAAAAAAGGCTTCAATTCAGCGAAGGTTTTCGCGTTAATTTCGGGACGGCTTTTTAAGCGAAAAAGATAAGGGTCGCGTTGTTCGACTGCGCCAACCCACTTAAACATTTTTTCGCGTTCTGGCGTGCGCGTCATGGAGTAAATCGCCACATTCGGCGCACGTTGCGCCAACATGTAAGAGCGCGCCCAAGGGTAGATTTCTATGCGATGGGTGAGTTTGGCGCGTTTTAATATCTCGACCACCATCTCGGTGGCAGAACCGCTTACGCGCTGTTCTTTTTTATCGAAGAAAATGAATGGTGCGATGTCTTCCGTGACAACCGTGATGTCCTGCGCAAACGCAGTCGGAAGAAAGCAAAGTAAGAAACCTGAAAGCAAAAAAGAAAACAACTTCATACGTGTGGTCTTAAGTGGGTACATCGATGAATTTTTCATGCCTTGAACCGGACGCTTTCCATCTACCAAATCATCTTACTTTCTTGACGATGCGCTTTTTCGAAACTTTGTTAAAACGAATGCAACAAGGTTTCGTGTCTCAATTTTTTGATGAGCACTGAATGTAAATCGAATAATTTACAAAGACAAGGGCACCGCGCTTGCAATCGATTTTTATGTGTGTTTCCAGCGACTAAAAGCAAAATTTCCGATTAAGGCTGCGAGGCTTAGAGCGAAATAGAAGGCGATCGATGTGCTATTGGCAACGCCATTGAAGCCCACCATATCAATCATGGGTAGCGTACGTACGTTCAGCGCAACGTACAGCGCGAACAAGAAAAGAGCTAAGAAGAGGCGCGGTGTTTTTACGCAGCGACCAAGCAAGTCAGCGATGGCGCTAATACAAAGGACGCCAGTGATTAAAGCCAGCGCACGCAGTGGTTCATGGATCAGCCAACGGACAAAGACGGTGCCCATGAATAAGCATGCTAAAACTAGGCTGGTGCAAAGTTGGCGCGATAACTGTCCCATCGTTCCATCGTGCACGCTGGTGGTGAGTTTTTCTAGTTGAACCTGATAATCCCGCGTGGCGATATCGCTAATCAGCATCCCCCAAAAAGCGAATGCCAGGCCGAGTAGCGTGGGCAAGGCTTGTTGCGGGCAAACCAGTGTAGCCATTGTGCTTACGAATATCACCAAGATGGCAGAGGGCGCACTCATCAAAGTCAGTGCCACTTCGGCCGCGATTTGCCCCGCATGATGTGGGTGCGCCATGCCCCATTGCATGATGGGCTGCGC
>JAIETO010000176.1 GCA_019745005.1 Burkholderiaceae bacterium | reverse complement strand
ATTGGAAAGACCCTGAGCTGCAATCTGTGCAGAAGGTCAAAGCGGAGAAAGATAAACAACGCAATTATCGCGCAGTAGTGCACCTTGGGCAGCAGTCAGAGCAAGCGCGTTTTGCGCAACTGGGTACGCCAGAGATTCCGCAAGTCTTGGTCAACGAGAACGCCAGCGTTGCACTCGGCGTCAGTGATTTGGACTACCGCCAACTCTTATCGTGGGATTCTTTATATTACGACGCCTACGCGATCAACCTTGAAACGGGTCGGGCGAAGCTCTTAGTGAAAAAATTGCGTTTCCCGCCAAGCATGTCGCCAGCGGGTAAATATATTTTTGCGTTTGACGCAACTAGCAGTCAGTGGCTCGCATGGCGCACGAATGATGGCGAAAAAATTAATCTCACCACAAAACTTCCTACCCACTTTGAAGACCGCTCACGCGATACACCGGAGCCACGCAGCGCCTATGGCAGCGCCGGTTGGACCAAAGAGGATGCCAGCGTGATTTTGTATGACCAGTTTGATCTGTGGGAAGTGGCGCCAACCAACGTCTCTGCGGCACGCAATTTGACGGCAGGTTTTGGTCGCAAAAACAATCTCGAACTTCGCTATATCGATCTTGACCCAGAAAAGCGCGCGCCATCTGAAGAGCCTCAAGCGACGGTGGAAACCAAAGCGCTGCCTAGCGAGCAATGGCTGCTGGCAGCCACCCATGAAAATAATCGTTCAACTGGTTTTTACAGCCTGCAGACCACAGGTGGTATGCCGAAAAAACTGATCCACGCGGATAAACAGTTTGCTGGCGTGATCAAAGCAAAAAATGCGGACGCACTTTTGTTCACGCAGCAAAGTTTTGTGGAATTTCCTGATTTGTGGATGAGCAATCTGAGTTTCGCCGCACCACAAAAAATCAGCGCCGCCAATCCGCAGCAAGCGCAATTCAATTGGGGCACGCAAGAAATCATCGAATACACGAATGGCGACGGTAAAAAGCTGAAAGCCTTGTTGGC
Organism: Burkholderiaceae bacterium; assembly: GCA_019745005.1. Taxonomy (GTDB): domain Bacteria; phylum Pseudomonadota; class Gammaproteobacteria; order Burkholderiales; family Burkholderiaceae_D; genus Undibacterium. The sequence goes on along the minus strand of JAIETO010000176.1, from coordinate 4,739 downwards.
TAAACCGGAGAATTTTGATCCTGCTAAGAAGTACCCGATGATGGTCTACATTTACGAAAAAATGTCTGACAATTTGCACCGTCATGTCGTGCCATCACCCGCGCAGAACATCAATGTCACACGGTATTTGAGCAATGGTTACATCGTTCTGCGCCCAGATATTGTCTACACCACTGGCTACCCAGGTAAGAGTGCTTTGAAAGCCGTAGTGCCAGCAGTGCAAAAAGTCATCGGTATGGGCTTTGTCGATGCTAAACGTGTGGGGATACAAGGACATAGCTGGGGTGCGTACCAGATCAATTACATCTTAACGAAGACGAATATGTTCCGTGCTGCAGAAGCGGGCGCATCAATGGCAAATATGGTCAGCGGTTATGGTGGCATACGTTGGGGAACCGGTTTGAGTCGCGCGTTTCAGTATGAGCGTGGGCAAAGCCGCATCGGTGGTACGCCTTGGGGTAACACCAATTTGTACCTGGAGAATTCACCGATTTTTAGCATCGATAAAGTGCAAACACCGTACCTGACCATCCACAACGATGACGACGACGCCGTGCCTTGGTACCAAGCGATTGAGTTCTTTACCGCCTTACGCCACCTTGGAAAAGAAGCCTATTGGTTCAACTATAACGGCGAAAAACATGGGCTGCGCGAGCGTGACAACATGAAGCACTTTACTGTGCACATGGCGGAATTCTTTGATCACTATTTGCTCGGCAGCCCGCGCGCAGAATGGATGGATAAGCCAATTCCATATTTAGAGCGCGGTAAGCGCGATGTGATGGGGCAGTTTAAGGCGAAGGAAGAAAAAGTATTAACGAAAGAGTAGGACGCATGCGAAGTAAGTTGCGTGGTTTGCATGCAGAAAAAAAACGGATTTGACAGGTACTTGGAACCCATTTTTGGTTAGTTTTTGCAAATTTTTTCGGAGTCATCATCATGAAAATTTCACTAGGTAAAATTATCCGCTTCATGGCCGTTTTCTTTTTATGTCAATGCGGCTTTGCCGCAGCAGAAGATGTTGCGGGTAGCAAAGATCATCCCTTGTTGCAGCGCTACCCGCAAGCAAGCATTGGTGATTACTCGCAGCAGTTTAACGCGGCCGAATTTGCCGTTGCCAAAGGCGCAGGGGGCGCACCCAAGCGCGAACGTAAAGAAGGCAAGCTCACGGCGATTCGTTATTTTTACGACGCCAATAATCAACCCAGCCCCTTGCAATTGATTCGCAATTATCAGAATGCGATTAAAGCAATCAACGGACAAGTGGTGTACGAGCGACTACCTCGCGAGAACGACGGCGGTGAAACCACGTTTAAGTTAGCGACCGAGGGCAAAGAAGTCTGGGTACAAGTGACACCCGATATTTTCTCCGCACCGACGCAAAGCTACACACTCAACATCATTGAAATTGAAAAAATGCAGCAAGTGGTAAGTGCCAATGCCATGCTCGATGAAATCAACAAATCGGGCATGGTAGCTTTGTACATCAATTTCGATACGGGTAAGTCAGAGCTGAAAGACGATGGTAAAGCCACGGCGAAAGAAATTATTGCCCTACTCAAGTTGTCTCCACAGTTGAAAATTGAAATTGGTGGGCATACTGATAACGTTGGCAACGCGGCGAGCAACAAAACCTTATCGCAATCCCGTGCGCAAGCAGTGTTAGCTGCCATTGTGGCTGGCGGCATCAACGCGAACCGATTAACTGCCGTCGGCTATGGGCAGGAAGTGCCGATAGGTGATAACCGCAGCGAAGCAGGGCGCGCAAAGAACCGGCGGGTTGAGCTAGTAAAAAAGTAAGCGGTTTTTTGCTGCTCAAAAGAGGACAATTGCGTCTTCTTAGTTGCTTTACAGCTCACAATGTTACGCGCATGATCGCCGCTTTCCGAACAAGGCGTTTTGCTTTGTTCGTACTACGGGAGACATAAATGAAATTGAAAAATCTAATGCTTGGCGCGATATTGTCAACAATGGTAGCGCTGTGCGCGGCGGCGGACGTAAAGACTGATGTTGATGCGATCAAGCAAGTTATTACAGACGCGTATTTCAACGGTGCCTACAATGATTTAAACACCGTCAACATGGCAAAAGGTTTTCATCCTGACTTTGCGATTTTAGGTGCCGACGGCGATAAGCTTGAGCGTTTCACCATTAAAGAGTGGATCGCTTCCATCGAAAAACGCAAAGCACAAGCGAACTTTGATATTAAAAAGTCCAAGCGCGAAGGCAAAATAATTCAGGTCGACGCGACCGCGGGTGTGGCGAGTGCAAAGCTTGAAATATACAAGGAAGGAAGTATTCAATATACCGATTACCTATCGCTCGTGCAGTTTCCATCAGGTTGGAAAATTGTCAGCAAGGTGTACGCGGAGCATGCCAAGTAAATTGTACGTAGGAAAAAAGGGCAGGGCGCATTGTGCGCCCTTTTTAGTTTGTATTTGCAAAGTTTATTTTTCTGCGCTACTCGCAGTTTCGGAGCGATTTCGCCACGCATCGGCGCTCATGCCATACACCGCCGTATCCATGTCATACCAACGTTCCTGACCGCGATAAGTCATTCCCAGCTTTTTCATCACGCCTGATGAGCTAGTATTTTCTGGCATACACACGGCGACCAATTCCGGCGCGTGCAGTTCGTCAAACGCAAAGTTCGCCATGGCAATGGCGGCTTCCATGGCGAAACCTTGACCCCATTTATCGGGTCGTAAGCGCCAGCCAATCTCATGGGGATTAGCTGGGTCACGCCCCAGATATTGGATGCAGCCAGCACCGATAAGGTCATTGCTGGATTTTTCAAAAAAGCTCCACCAAGAAAAACCATACTGCACCCAGCGCGGTTTCACGAGTTCGATCATCGCAATGGTGTCGTCGCGCGTGGCGGGTTTGCCCGTGATGTAGCGCATCACTTCAGGGTGGCGATTTAGCTCCGTAAGACCATCAATGTGGGCATCGCAAAATGGTTCTAGCCGCAATCTTTCTGTTTGTAATATGGTCATCATTCCTCCTTAAAAATAGCGACTACAGGTTTGCCGTCATTTTTTATATAGCCTCGGTACATGCCTTCCGTATTGAAGCCAAATTTGATATTCCCTTTGGCGTCGATGCCTATCACGCCGCCCGTTCCCCCTTTGTCTGTCAGTGCCGTTTGTATGACATCGTCAACGGCTGTTCCCAAGGGTTGGTGCGCGTATTTCATTTTTGCTGCAATCTCATGCGCCAACACGGCGCGCATGTAAAACTCGCCCGTTCCTGTGCCAGAAATAGCAGCAGTGGCGTTGTCCGCATAAGTGCCCGCGCCGATGATGGGTGAGTCGCCCACGCGACCGTAAAGCTTATTCGTCAGCCCACCAGTCGACGTGCCAGCCGCGAGGTTACCGGCTTGATCTAGAGCGACCGCACCAACGGTACCGTGCTTGTAATCGGTTTGCCAGAATGGCACGGTGCTCTCTTGGGCTTGCGGTGCCTTGCCGTTGTGGTCTAGCTCAATCCGGTTTTTTTCTTTGGCGCGTTGTAATTGTTGCCAACGGTATTCGGTATAAAAATAACTGGGGTCAACGATATCAAGATGTTGATCAACGGCGAATTGTTCCGCGCCTTTGCCAATTAGCATCACATGTTTGGTTTTGTCCATGACTGCGCGGGCGGCGGTGATGGGATTTTTGATGGTGGTCACGCCCGCCACCGCCCCGGCTAAGCCAGTTTTACCGTCCATGATGGCGGCATCCAATTCGTTTTTGCCCTCACTGGAAAACACGGCGCCTTTACCTGCATTAAATAGCGGATCGTCTTCAAACACTTTAATCACGGCAACCACGGCGTCGGTACTCGTCCCCCCGCGATTTAATATGGCATAGCCCGCCAATAAGGCGCGTTCCAAAGCGGCGCGATATTGCGCTTCGACTTCTGGTGTAATGGTCTTGCGGCTGATCACACCTGCACCGCCATGTACCGCCAAAGCAAACGGTTTGTTTGCTGCTGGCACGGGCGCTTGCGCCATGCACATCGAGGTCGAGAAACTACTGAGCGAAAGCAGGGTGAGTGCGCGTGTGAATGTGCAAAGCAGGGTGTTTGTTTTCATCTTGGGTACCAGATAGGCTCGCTTGGGCAAGTAAAATTGTGACCATCGAACGTTTTCAACGCAGTTGATCGAATAATTTTTTTAATGACATTATGCAAGAGAATCCAGAATTAAAAACATGGCAGCAACTTTCATCAGCACAGCAAGCGCAAGTGCGGGCAATACGTATTAGCGCTGAGCAAATTGAGTTTGCCGGCTGTGGTGCGAAGCAGCTTGAGGCGGTAGAAAATCACACGAGCGACCAACTGGTGGGTTTAGCGATTCTTGACGGGCAAACGGCTGTAGGCTTTCTAGTGCTTAAACGTGGAAGCACCTTGCCACCATGGGCACCACTTGGTGCGGCACTCATTAGCGGCATGCGGATTGATTCCGCACAGCAAGGTCGGGGTTTGGGAAGTGCTGCGCTGGTGTTGCTGCAAGCGTGGGTCAAAAGGCATTGGCGGGACTGTGACGAGCTTTTATTGACCGTCGATGAGGAAAACCATGGCGGCATAAAAGCATATCGTCGTACTGGTTTCGCGGAAATTGGCAAGCCCGAACCGGGGCGTATTGGCTTGGTGAGAACAATGCGTTTGGTTTTGTGATTTTTATTGGATTTCTTAAAAATATATGTACTACACTATGTATTTATTTGAATCGCTTTATTTAATGGCGGAAAATT
>JAIETO010000076.1 GCA_019745005.1 Burkholderiaceae bacterium | reverse complement strand
GCGTCTATTCAAAGCAAATTGTCGATGGCTTCCGAAGGTCAACGCAATGGAAAGCTGCTGGGCGTTTTTGTGATGGGCGCGATATCTGCACTGATCGTTGGACCATGCGTGGCGGCTCCATTGGCTGGCGCTTTGGTGTATATCAGCCAAACACGCGACGTGGTGATTGGTGGCTCTGCATTGTTTGCCATGGCAATGGGAATGAGTGTGCCATTGCTACTGGTGGGTATTTCGGCTGGCACGCTGCTACCACGCGCTGGGGTGTGGATGGAGCAAATCAAACGCTTCTTTGGTGTTTTGATGATCGCCATGGCTCTATGGATGGTGTCCCCCGTGATACCCGCATGGTTGCAAATGGCGGGTTGGGCAACGATTTTGCTGGGCTACGGTGGCTATCAATTGATCATTTATAAGGGTGGTTTGCCCTCCAAGGTATTCGCCGTGCTCTTCGCTGGACTAGGCTTGGTGCAGCTTGTGGGCGTTATCACGGGTGGACGCGACGTGTATGCACCCTTGGCACATTTAACTGGCAACCAGACGCATGTGGTGAAATTCATTCGCGTCAAATCGGTGGCAGAATTGGACGCGGCACTCGCCAATAACAAAGGAAAGCCAGCCTTATTGGATTTTTATGCTGATTGGTGCGTGTCTTGCAAAGAAATGGAAAAACTCACCTTCCCTGAACCCGCCGTAAGGGAAAAAATGGAGGCCATGTTGTTGCTGCAAGTCGATGTGACCGCGAACAATGCGGACGATAAAGCGCTGTTAAAACGATTCAATTTGTTTGGGCCACCTGGCATTATTTTCTTCGATCAACATGGTCAGGAAATACAAGGCGGGCGTGTTATTGGTTACCAAAACGCAGAAAAATTTACCCAGTCTTTAAACAAACTTGGTGGCCGTTCTTAAGCGAGTACCGACCCGTCGAAAGATTTCAGGCCGCCTCAGTATTGGGCGGCCTGATTCGTTTTAACCCAGATATTCCATGAGGATTTGCGACGATGGTGGATGCATTTTTCGAGGCGCTCTTCGAGGCAGTTTCGTTGCGAATGAGGCGCCCATAGCGCGCTATTGGCAACTAAGGACGACGATGGGCAGCGAAAATGACCGAAAATGCGCCGCCAGCTCGCAAATAGCGCTGTAAGCGCGCCTAGTGGAACATCTGGGTTTAACCCTCGTGATCAACTTCAAATGCTGGGGACGATCATTTCAGCATAGTCATACAAGGCAGTTAAAATTTCCTCGTCCTCTGCATTGGCCTCTTCTGATAAGGCATCAATTTGCGCGAAATAGGCTTGCACCGTGCGCGCACTTGTTGCATCTTCTAATAAACGAAAACGTCGATGTTCTTGCCATTGGTCTGCTTCAAGTTCATTCAGTGTGGCCGGAAAATTTCGCGCTCGGTAGCGGAAGAAAAGTTCATGCAAGCGTCCATCTTGAAAGTCGGGTTTTGCATTGCCGAGCTTGTCCGCACTCAAACTACGTAAATGATTCAAGGTGCGCCTATCGTTATTACTCACGAAGCCGCCATACAAATCTTCATCCACATCGATGGCAGTCGGTGCATCTCGAAGAAACACTTGCTCCCAAACTTTTCCCAATTCTGGGCAGCGTTGGGCCTGCTCTGCGTGCGCTTGAATAACTGCCAGATCTAAGCCTAATTCCTTTGCGCGGGCAGCACTCAGGGTTTTTAGATTGCCGATCACCGTTGGCGATTTATTGATATGGATCGTCTTGATAGGCAGGCGCGCTACACCTTCTGGTAAATCATCACTGCGGGTGAACATACGTAAGCGTATGGTTTCTGCATCGAGCCTGCTCAGTTCACTTGGGTCGAAACGCAAATCCCATACGATGACTTCGTTCTTGTTTTGTGGGTGTGGCGCTAAAGGCCAGACCACGCTCAGACAGGCTTGTTCGACAGGGAACATACCCGACACATGCAAAAACGGTTTTTTGATCGGCAAGCCAATTTCCGCATTGACCTTCTCCTTTTTATGCAGCGCCAGACAGAAATCGAATAACTTGGGTTGCCGCTGGCGGATAAGTCGCGCCAAGGCTATCGTGGCGCGCACATCCGACAGGGCATCGTGCGCCGCATCGTGTTGCAAGCCATTGGCGCGTGCCAAGTCTTCAAGTTTGAAGCTCACTTTATTGTCTGCATTGCGCGGCCAAACGATGCCTTCGGGGCGCAAGGCATAAGTCGTGCGCACCACATCAAGCAAATCCCAGCGCCCACAATTGTTTTGCCACTCGCGTGCATAAGGGTCGATCAAATTACGCCAAAACAAAAATCGCGTAAATTCATCGTCAAAGCGTATGGTGTTGTACCCCACGCCTATGGTGCCGGGTTGGGAAAACGCTTGTTCGATTTGCACGGCAAATTGGTACTCGGGCAAGCCTCGCTCTAAGCAAATTTGCGGCGTAATGCCGGTAATTAAACAGGCAACCGGGTCGGGCAAGAAATCTGGTGCTGGTTGGCAGTACAGCATCAATGGCTCGCCGATTTCATTTAAGTCTGCGTCAGTGCGAATGGCGGCAAATTGCGCGGGGCGATCACTGCGTGGTCGCGCACCGAAGGTTTCATAGTCATGCCAAAGAAAGCTAGAGGCGCTCATCGTCAAATGTGTTTTTTTTGGGAGTATATTTTATTAGCGCAATCAAATTAAGCGCAATATGGGTAAAAAATAACGGTACTACTATCTAGTATCGTACAGATTAATCATTCGCCGCCGCGCCTTGATCTTCAATAAAGCGCTTGCGGCGGAAGTACACCAACAACACAATCACCACGACAAGCATCATGCCCATCGTGAACCAAAAGCCAAGTGCATCTTTTAGCAAGGGCATTTCGATGAAGTTCATTCCGAAGATGCCGGTGATCAAAGTCAGGGGCATAAACAATGCAGTAATGACCGTTAAGGTGCGCATGATTTCGCTGGTGCGATGGGCCATGGCGGCGAAGTGAATTTGTACCGCCGATTCAAGCGTTGCCTCTAAACGCCGCGCATGATTCAGCACGCGCGTGACATGCTCAATCACATCATTGGCACGCACCAACAACAAATCTTTACTGCGGCTACTCGCCTCGTCATTGACATCATGTGTGTCAATAATATGGTCGCGCAACTCCTGTAAGGCATCGTGCTGCTCTTCACATAAATTGTCTAACTTGCGCAGTTCCAGACGCGAATCCAGAAGCGCTAACCAGTTGTTGAACGGTCTTCGCGGATCAAGTAAAGCGTGTTGCCAGCGATCGAGTTGCAAGGTCAAAGGTTGGCGTAACTCCAAATACTGGTCCACCATGGAATTAAGTAGGCGCAACATTAAATCTTCAGGTGAGGCCGGCAAGCGACTCGTGTTGGTAGTTAAATCTGATTTTGGTTTGTAGTTTAAAAGCCGCGTGCGGGCTTGTTCTATGGTGCGGCTATTGCATGAACGCACAGTCACCAAGCAGCAGCCCATGAGTAAAAACGAAACAGGTATCGTGACCAATTTATTCAGAGCGGAAGCTGTGCTCGATGCGTTCGCTGTGCTTGATCCAGCAGCTGTTGCCCTGTTATGCAGCATGAGTTTTCTAAACACCACCAATTCGTACTCTTGGGTGGAATCAAAATACGAAGGGTGAGATAGATTCACCACGTCGATCAAATGAAAATCGTAGAGCTGAATGCCGGTAATTTTTTCTAAACGAGCACGCCACTTTTCTGGGTCAGCGATGACCTCGTCATGCGTTGAATCAACCCACAAAAAACCGTCTGCAATTTGGTGTGCCGCTTGGGCTTCGCCATTTAAGATGACCTTGCAATCATCAATGTGAAAAATGTCCATCGGTCTCCGAACGGGTAAATAATGACAAGAGGGCGATAAATGAGAGCACACAAACCACGCCAATCACCACACGCACATTCACGTGCAAGATCGTGGTTGAGAACCAGGTCGGATCAAACACCACTAGCAAAAGGGTCACGCCTAAACGGCACTTTTCTAAGGGCACGTAACGTTTGGCATTATCCATCAAGCCACAGACAAACCAGTAACTCGCCGTCAGCCATAAGCAGTAACTTACCGCGTCCAACACAGAAATGCTCTCAAAGGTCATTAAAAAATGCGTGCCAATTTGTAGTGCAATGGTGAACTGCACAAGGCAATACCACATGGCTTTGTTATCTAGTTGTGGATCAAACAAAGGGCGTTGAATATCGAACGCCTTGCTGGGAAAACGCTGCGCAACATCTCGTGGTTTCCAACCGGGCGGCATAAACCAGATGCGTAGTTTGTCCCACCAACTGCGAGCGCGCAACGCGTCTACCGCGACGGCGTAGTAGACCTCAATATTTGCCCAAATTGGGTTCCAACTCCGCAAGGGGCTACGCGTGCCGAACACCACAGGTTCTGCATCATTTTCTTCGATAAATGTACCAAAAAGTCGGTCCCAAATAATGAGAATGCCGCCGTAATTTTTGTCCAAATACACGTCATTCACGGCGTGGTGCACGCGATGGTTCGATGGCGAAACAAAGACGCGATCAAACCAACCTAATTTGCCGATTTGCTGCGTGTGTATCCAAAATTGATACAGCAAATCAATGAGGGCGATGACAATGAACATATCCAGAGGAAAGCCAAGTATCGCCATGGGCAAATAAAAGAACCAGCCAAACACGCCGCCCGTACTGGTTTGGCGCAGCGCCGTGGTGAGGTTGTATTCTTCGCTTTGATGGTGCACCACATGCGCCGCCCATAAGAGATTGGTTTCGTGCCCCATACGGTGTAGCCAATAGTACAAAAAGTCGTACAGTAACAAGCCAATTACCCACGTCCACCATTGATTTTTTTCGATGTTAAAAATGGCGGTGTGCTGCAACACCCAAGCGTAAATCCCCAGCGGAATAATTTTTAGAAATACGCCAGTGATTTGGCTAAGCACGCCCAAACTCAAACTATTGATTGCGTCATTGATGCGATAAAGATGCTTTTGTCGCCTGCGCGCGACGATAAATTCAATCGCGATCAACAGGAAGAAAACGGGGCTCGCAAAGGTGATAATTTTTTCTTGCATAGTGAACGTCGTCGCGCTCGGAATAAATGGTGAATAAAACTCAGACAGGATGTTTCAAGAGGCGTGCAATGTCGCGTGCAAAGTAAGTCAATACCCCGTCTGCGCCAGCACGTTTAAACGCCATCATCGACTCCATCATGACCTTGTTGTGATCAATCCATCCATTTTGCGCAGCGGCCTTGATCATCGCGTATTCGCCGCTGACTTGGTAGGCAAACGTGGGTACTTTGAATTCGTCTTTGACGCGTCGTACGATATCCAAATAAGGCATGCCAGGCTTGACCATCACCATGTCCGCGCCTTCTGCTAAATCGAGCGCGACCTCACGTAAGGCCTCGTTTGAATTCGCGGGGTCCATTTGATAATTCGTCTTGTCGCTCTTGCCTAGATTGGCGGCAGAGCCTACCGCATCGCGAAACGGACCATAAAATGCCGACGCATATTTAGCCGAGTACGCCATGATGCGCGTGTGAATATATCCGTGAGCTTCTAAGGCTTGTCGTATCGCGCCGATGCGTCCATCCATCATGTCGCTAGGCGCCACAATATCGGCACCAGCCAACGCGTGTGCCAAGGCTTGTTGCACGAGTAGTGCGGTGGTTTCATCGTTGAGCACGTAGCCATCTGCGTTGATGGGGCCATCTTGCCCATGGCTGGTATACGGGTCTAGTGCGATGTCGGTGAGCACACCCAATTCGGGGAAGCGCGCTTTGAGGTCGCGAATTGCGCGCGGTACCAAACCATT
>JAIETO010000124.1 GCA_019745005.1 Burkholderiaceae bacterium | reverse complement strand
AAGTAAGATTCGATTTCAAAATCCACACCAAAGCCAAATTGATAATCACCCGCACGCAAATCACGACCAAATTTTTCTGCCATGTCGTCATTCGATAAATAGGTGATATGTCCTATCATGCGCGCCACGCGCAAGCCATTTCGCGGCACAACTTGGTGTGCGTAAAAATCACCTCCATGAAAATCGGGGTCAGTCAAAATCGCTTGGCGCGCGACATCGTTAAAGGCGATATTCTGCGCGGACAACTTTGGCGTGGAGGCGATGACCACACAATGACGCAGGCGCTGTGGAAACAAGATGCTCCATGCCAATGCTTGCATACCGCCTAAAGACCCACCCATCACCGCGGCAAATTGGGCAATGCCTAAAGCATCGGCTACGCGCGCTTGCGCTTGTACCCAATCCTCTACAGTAATGACTGGAAAATTAGCGCCATAGGGTTTATCGGTAACGGGGTTCATGTGCATGGGTCCGGTAGAGCCGAAACATGAGCCGAGATTATTCACACCAATCACAAAATAATGATTGGTATCGACAGGCTTGCCAGGACCCACCATATTGTCCCACCAGCCCACATTTTTCTCGTCGTTTTCGTAGTAGCCCGCGACATGATGCGAGGCATTCAGTGCATGGCAAATCAAGACGGCGTTCGATTTGTCGGCGTTCAAGCTGCCATAGGTTTCTATGGTGAGTGCGTAGTCGTTTAAGCTTGCGCCGCTTTGTAATTGCAAGGGCGTAGTAAAGCGCAATACTTGTGGTGTAACGATGCCAATGGAATGCATAGTTCTTCCTAAGCCAAAAAATTTCAGGAAGCTAAAGGTGGGGCTGAATGGGGAAGACTGGCGGCATTCAAGCTCGCTTTAGCCGTATTTATGTGCAATGGCAGGTGTTACTCACCACTGCTGCGCCCGCAAGCTGATCTCAAATCGGCGCAAATTCATTCGTTTCAAACTCAACGCAAAGCATAAACAAGTCTGTAAGGCGCGTCAAACCAATCGCATTGGCGCTGCAGAAAGGCTTACTGCAGTGTCACGCCAGCCATGCCCAATTGAGACAATTCATCGTGAATCACCGCGGGGTCAAAGCTGCGCAATATCTTCTTAATATGCGGCTGGCAACTCTCGATGTGCGTGTTAAGAATCGCTTGCTTAATTTCTGGCAGCAGAGCAGCAGGCATCGACAACTCGCGAAATCCCATGCCAATCAGCAAGCGGGTCAAACGTACATCGCCCGCCATACCGCCGCAAATCGCTACTGGAATGCCCGCTTTTTCACCTGCGCTGACTGTCATGTGTAGCAGTTGCAAAATCGCTGGATGGATATCGCTATACAAGTGCGCCACCTCGTGATCGGCGCGGTCTATTGCCAAGGTGTATTGAATTAAATCGTTTGTGCCTATCGATAAGAAATCGAGCTTCTTCACAAACATAGGCAAACTCAACGCGGCGGCCGGCACTTCTATCATGGCGCCCACCAAAATCTTGTCATCAAACTTGATATTTTCTGCACGCAGTTCTTGCTTGGCTTTTTCAATCATCTCCAAGGTTTGATCGATTTCAAAAGAATGCGTCAACATGGGCACCAAAATATGCACAGGACCAAATACGGAAGCGCGCAAAATTGCGCGAAGCTGGGTTAAAAATAGCTGCGGCTCTTGCAAACAATAACGAATTGCCCGCAAACCCAAAGCCGGGTTCAGAATATTGTGGTCGGTGGTGTCGAGCGGCTTGTCGGCACCCACGTCGAGCGTACGAATGGTGACGGGTCGCCCTTTCATTGCCAACACGGCGTCGCGGTAAGCGGCGAACTGCTCCTCTTCCGTTGGCAACACATGCTCATGCCCGGTGCGCCCCATAAATAAAAATTCTGAGCGGAACAAGCCGACGCCAACAGCGCCCGCCTCCAAGGCAGCCGCAGCATCTTGCGGCAATTCGATATTCGCAAGCAGGCTGATTTCGATCCCGTCTTGCGTGATGGCGGGCGTCTTCTTTAGGCGATTGAGTTTTTTGCGCGCTTTCAGTAATACAGCTTGGCGATCACGATAGTAATCAATCACGATGCTCGGTGGCGCCACCACAACGACACCTGCGTCGCTATCAATAATCAACCAATCGTCTTGCTCGATTAATTCCGACGCATTACCTAAGCCGACCACTGCTGGGATACCCAAACTGCGCGAGACGATGGCGGTATGTGAGTTCGGGCCACCCTCGTCCGTTACGAAGCCCGTAAACGCGACATTCCTAAACTGCATCATGTCGGCGGGTGAAATATCTCGTGCCACAACGATTAAATTGGCGGGACGCTCATCATCACTTGCTTGATGCGGCAAATGCTGCGCGCTGCCCATCAACACTTTCAAGATACGTTCAGCGACTTGCTGAATGTCGGCTTTGCGTTCACGCAAATAGTCGTCTTCGATTTCATCGAACTGCGCTGACAAAGCCTCGATTTGCGTGACCAAGGCCCATTCGGCGTTGTAGTTGCGGATGCGAATGACTTCCAGTGGGGCTTCAGAAATCATGGGGTCAGACAAAATCAGGGCGTGTACATCAAGGAAGGCACCAAGTTCGGTCGGGGCATCGGGCGGCAAATCTGCCCAAATGGTTTGCAGTTCTTTGTGGACTTGGGCAATCGCTGATTGCAAGCGCAACACTTCCGACTCCACCTCTTCTTGCGCAACCAGATAATGCTCAACATCAAGTGCCGCAGGCCGGAGCAAATGCGCGCGACCAATGGTAATGCCGCGTGAGACAGGAATGCCCTGCAAAGTAAATGATGCCATGCCGTGTCTCCTTTCTCTTTTTTATGCGGCTCGCTATGCGCACCACCGTAAGCTCAATGCAAAGCGCGTTGGAAATTTTTTGCGTGCCGTTACATTTGTTTTACGCTTATTGCTCTAGGCTATTCAACTAGTTTGTCTGCAGCCAACGAATTAAACGCTGATCGGCCTAGCCATCAAATTCGCGTTTATTCGCCCTCACCAAATCGCTCTGCAATCAGCGCTGCCAGCGCGTCGAAACAAACTTGTTCGTCTACGCCGTCAGTCTCCAACATGATTTTGCTGCCTTTTCCGGCCGCTAACATCATGACGCCCATGATCGATTTACCGTTCACGCGTCGACCGTTGCGCGCCACCCAAACTTCGCATTTGTGCTTGCTGGCGAGTTGGGTAAATTTTGCTGATGCACGCGCATGCAAACCCAATTTATTCACGATTTCGACTTCTTTTTGAATCATTTTTTGCCTTTTTTGTTCCTGTGTTGTGCCTGTGTTTTGACCAATTTGCTTAGCGAGTTTATGGTGCGCCCAAACGAATTCGATTATCCACTCGCGTTGCGCCGCTTTGCGCACCCGCCAGTGCCATTTCCACGACCACGTCTAAATTATCATGACGGTAGGTAATGGCACGCAATAACATGGGGAGATTTAAGCCAGCAATCACCGCCACTTCACTCGGTTCGCCAATTTGGCGGCAACAGTTGGAGGGCGTGCCGCCCATCACATCGGTAATCACTAAGACACCCGAACCGTCGTTCAAACGCTGCGTCGCCGTGCGCGCAAGATCTAATACGTCATCAATGTTTTGGTCGGCCAAGACATCAATCGCTTCCAATCGTTCCGGTACACCGCGAAACACGTGCGCGGCGGCTTGAATAAATGCGGAGCCTAAAGGCGCGTGGGTGAGCAACAAAATGCCTATCATAAATTTTTAATTTACAGGGAGTATGCCAAAAAATACTTAGTCATCCGCTTTAAATAAAAGCGTGTCTTAATTTTACTCTCACTAGTATCGTATTTTTATACGCTTGTAGCGACCGCTGTCTCCAAGGCGTCAATGAACATCGCCGCCACGTCAAAACCTTTTTGTTGCATGATCTCTTGAAAACAAGTCGGGCTAGTGACATTCACTTCGGTTAAGCAAGAGCCAATTACATCCAATCCTACCAGTAACAAGCCGCGCTGCGCCAAGATGGGTGCTAATGTTTGTGCTATTTCAAGGTCGCGTGTGGTTAATTCTTGCGCGACACCCAAGCCCCCTGCCGCGAGATTGCCCCTGACTTCGCCATTTTGTGGAATGCGCGCCAAGGCAAACGGCACGACTTTACCGCCGATCAACAAGATACGTTTGTCGCCGTTGACGATGTCGGGAATATATCGTTGCACCATGATGGTACGGCTACCATCAACGGTTAGCGTTTCGATGACGGAACCTAAATTCATGCCATCTTCACGGATACGAAATATGCCTGCGCCACCCATGCCGTCTAAAGGCTTGAGAATAATATCGCGATGCAGTTGATGAAATGCGCGTATGCGTTGCTCGTCGCGTGTGACTAAGGTGGGTGTCGTAAATTGGCTAAATTGCGCAATGCTGAGCTTTTCATTGTGATTGCGAATCGCGGCGGGCTTATTAAAAACGCGTGCACCATGCTGCTCGGCCAACTCCAACAAATACGTGGCGTAAATGTATTCCATGTCGAACGGCGGGTCTTTGCGCTGCAACACCGCATCGAAACTTTGCAAGCTGTGAACTTGGGCGGCATCGGCCCGATACCATTCTTTGGCGTCGCCCGTTAGGTGAATGCGGCTAACTTGCGCCAACACTTCACCGCCATCGAGTGCCATTTGGTCTGGACCAAACGCGTAGATTTCATGCCCGCGTTGCGCCGCTTCACGCATCATCACAAAGGTGGAGTCTTTGTGTATTTTAAAACCGCTGAGGGGATCGGTAAGAAAGGCGAATTTCATGGCTTTACATTCTCAAGTGGGCGGTTAAACAAACTGTTGCCGTGTACTGTTCAATAGCGCAAAAAAAACGGCGCATTTGTGAGTGCCGCGACACAAAATGCATAGCGAGCTACGGCCTTCGCACCCCGCTTTATCCTTTTTCTCTCTCAGTATATTTCAGGATTAGGGTCTGTCTTTTCTAATTCCAGCGATGCCGCCAACAAGGCTAAACGCGCCACCACGCCATATAAATAAAAACGGTTCGGTGCGGCTGTGCCGGGTTTGGCACGCATAACAGGCACGGCATGTTGTTGCGCAAACGCCAGCGGCACAATATGCGTATGTGGCTCAGCACCATTCGCAACGGCGGCCTGTTGTTCGTGCACACGGTAGTAACCACCGATTACGTAGCGGTCTATCATGTAGACCACGGGTTCCGCCAGCGATTGGTTGATCTGTTCAAAACTATAAATACCTTCTTGCACAATCAAATCGATATTCTTGATCTCGGTTTGTTGGCGCAGCAGTGCAGGCAGTTCGCTGGAATGTTTCACCATCATCAAGTCGACACCCACATTGTCCGCATCGGCTTTGATGACAGCAAAAGGCTTATCTTTAATGCCGTACTCTTTGTATTTTTTCCGTATCTTCGCCAACACACTGCCTACTGCAGCCATCAAACTCGCTTCAGTTGCGACTTCGCCAGCGCTCACGCCAGCGCATTTCAAGTAAATTGGGTTGAGCAACCATGCATCGATATCAACCATTTTGGCAAAACGCTTAACCACCTCGTCGTAGGCAGACATATGCGTGCTTTTACGACGCACTGCCCAACCAGCATGCAAGGGCGGTAACAAGGTTTGCTCATTGAGGTTTTCCAAGATGCTAGGTACGCCCGTTGCCAAGTCGTTATTGAGTACGACGGTGCAGGGGTCGAAATTTTTTAATCCCAAACGGCGGCCATTGCTTGAACGCTCCAATGGTTCCAACATCAAAGTGCTACCGTCAGGCAATTCGATAGGCGTGGGTTGTTTTAAAGTTTCATCCAAACTACCCAAGCGCACGTTCAAGCCAATTTGCCGAAGAATCTGCATTTG
>JAIETO010000168.1 GCA_019745005.1 Burkholderiaceae bacterium | reverse complement strand
AGCAAGTTGTTCAGGCGTGCCCAAGTTATGCCATTCTCCCCGATACAGTTCCCCACCCAATTGTCCTCGGTCGGCCAAGTCGTACAAAATTGGGGCTAATTTTGCGTGCGTGCCGGGTTGAATACCATGAAAAATTTCCGGCCGATAGACGCCAATGTTGGCAAAGGTGAGCATGTTCTCGCCACTACGTTTCAAGCCCATCAAACTCAAAGAGAAATCACCGTTAGGATGAAAAGGAGGATTCTTCGCCATGAAGAGCCAGGCCATGTCACGCTTATCCAGTGGATGCGGATTGCCCCACATATCGTTGTCTTCTAAGGTGTTGATGCAATCAGCAAAGTTAAAGTGCGGCACGTAAATATCGGCTGAAACCACCAAAAAAGGTGCATCGCCCAACAGCGGCAAGGCTTGCGCAATACCGCCTGCGGTTTCTAGTACGGGGTCTTCCGCTGAATATTGAATTTGCGCACCAAATTTACTACCGTCGCCTAGGGTGTCAACAATCATCGCGCCGAGGTGTGCATGGTTGATGACGATTTCCGTAATCCCTGCTTTGACCAGATTCAGAATATGCCAAACGATAAGCGGTCGCCCACGCACTTTGAGTAGCGGTTTCGGGCAAGTATCGGTCAGAGGGCGCATGCGTTCGCCTCGTCCGGCCGCTAAGATCATTGCTTTCATTAAGTTACTTTAATTGAGATGGTGAAAATTGTCCTCATCGGTCGAGGAAAGTCCAAAGCAAAAGTTTTGTCGCAGAGACGCAGAGGACGCAGAGCTAAATCTTCTGGCTTTTTTCCCCTCGTGCTTTGGCACTTAGTTGTGAATGTATGCGGCGCCGACATTTGATCTACATTTCGACCTTAGTTGTCTATACTGGTTATGGTATTTTCTTAATACGCTTATAAATAAAGCGGTAAATAAGGTATTTTTAGGCATACTGCCACTTTTTTAAAAAGTATAGCCAACCTGTTGCGGCGTTTCTTCGAGCACATCGAGCAAGCGCAAAAGGGGAATTAAGGCGCTGTAGCGATGGGCCGTTTTGCGCACGTAACTCATCACCAAGGGAATATCATCAAGGAACGCGGGCTTGCCGTCGCGATGCGCCAAGCGGGCAAAGATGCCGAGAATTTTTAGATGACGTTGTAAGCCCATGAATTCGAAATCACGATAAAAGCTGTCGATATCCGGGTTCACGGGAAGGCCCGCCCGGCGCGCTGCTTCCCAGTAACGAATCACCCAATCGAGTACCATTTCCTCGTCCCACTGCACGTAAGCATCGCGCAACAGAGACACTAAATCATAAGTCAGCGGTCCATACATCGCGCCTTGGAAATCAATAATGCCAGGGTTGCCTTTGTCTAGCACCATCAAGTTGCGCGAATGAAAATCGCGGTGCACGAACACTTGTGCTTGCGCCGTGACATTCGCCAAGATGGCCTCGAACACTTTTTGTAAGCTGGCATTTTGTTCGTCCGTGAGCGTGATGCCTAAGTGTTTGCCGATATACCATTCTGGAAAAATCATCAGCTCGCGCAGGAAGAAATCCCGATCATACTCAGGTAAGACTTCAGGTTCGCTTTGGGTTTGCAGCAGCACAAGGCTGTCGATAGCATCCATATACAGCTTGTGTGCCGTATCGTGGTTCAGCGCATGGAAGTACATGGTGTTGCCGAAATCCTGCAAAAGCAATAAGCCTTGATCAACATCGCGGGCATAAATTTTTGGCACGCTTAGATTGAGGCGCTCAAATAACTCCGCCACCTGAATAAACGGGCGCACGTCTTCCACTGGCGGTGGCGCATCCATCACAATGAAGCTGCCGCCTTCAACGGCATCGACACGAAAATAACGACGAAAACTCGCATCCGCTGATGCGGGGCGCAGACTCTCTATGCGTAAAGCGGGCGTCAAGCTAGTAAGCCAAGTACGAATCGCGTCCATGCGTTTGTCGTCGTCAGGAATGGCATTTGAGGCGTTGTGTGTGGCTGAATTTTGATTTTCTGATGCAGATGCCATAGCGGTAAAAAATGTGAGATGTTAAGTGAGGTGGCTATTTTTGACTTGAAAGGTCGCGCTGGCCAAGCTGCGAAGGCGAGCGCAAATTCCGTCTCATATCGGAACGCAAACATGAAACCCAAGCTTGTCGTTCTTCTCTTTTGTAATGCATTTTCTCGATTCGAAAGCGTGCAAAAACATGCGAAAGTTTTATGGCTAAAAAGTCTATTTTTTCATATTAATGCCTTTAAGACCCTATAATACTCGCTTGTTTTACACGGCTAAAGCCCAGAATGCGATGACGACCTGAATTGCATAGGGTGATTTGGTGCGAGCTTGTCTCGTTTATCGACGCTTCCGCTTTTTTTTGCTTCACTCACTTTACCTATAGATGTTTATCCATGCGCCGGAAAACTCGCCATCAACAACCACCTCTATCGTTTCCGCCGCGTCTTAACTTGATCGCGCAAATACTCGTTCCCGTATTCGCTGCAGGATTTGCATTGCCAAGCCTTGCGCAAAGTGCCAACGAAAAAGAGGCGGCAAATGCAAAGCCCAGCGCGCTTAAAACAAGTGCTGAAAAGCCGCAAGGAACCAAGCCCGCGCCGCTAAGGCAGGAAATGAATGCGCCAACTATCATTGAGGCGGAAAAAATTACCGGACGACCAGAGCGCTTCGTGCATTTGGATGATGGGGTGGAGGTAAATAAAGGCGGTTTGAATTTAAAAGCGGACAAGGCGATCTATCGTAATTTGGAAGATGAAATCGACGCGACGGGAAACGTCAGCTTGCGCCGCAATGGTGATTGTTACAACGGCGATAAAATTAGTTTCCAGCTCGATGCCAATTCTGGTTTTATTCTGAATCCCGTGTATCGCTTGTTACTCTCCAACGCCCAGGGCAGCGCAGAACGGGTCGACTTTGAAAGCCAACAGCGGTCCATCATTACCAAAGGCACGTACAGCACTTGCGAAGGATTGAATCCCGATTGGTATTTGCAGGTAGATACCTTAAAACTCGATACGGGCTTAGATACCGGTGTGGCGGGCAAATCAACCTTGTTCTTTAAGGGTGTGCCGATACTCTCTGCGCCGTCTTTTCTGCCTTTGAGTTTTTCCTTGTCTGGTGCGCGACAATCGGGCTTTTTGCCCCCCGTGTTTGGCGCGTCGAGCAAGGGTGGTACGGAAATTACGACACCGTATTACTTGAACATTGCACCGAATCGCGATTTCACCGTATATCCCAAGTACATACAAAGACGCGGTTTGCAGTTGGGGCTAGAAGGGCGTTATTTAGGCGAAACCTATGCGGGTGAAACCAGCGTAGAAGGTTTGCTCGACGACCGCCAAACGGGACGCAATCGCTACGCCCTCACTTCGACGCACGAGCAAAAACTGTCGCCTGAATTTGTGTTTTCGTGGAACGTTAATACGGCGTCAGACGATAATTACCCGACCGATTTTTCGCATTCCATCGCAAAAACCTCGCAGCGTTTGCTATTACGCGAGTTGGATGCCACCTACTATGGGTCGTTCTGGAATCTCGCCATTCGCAATACGAATTACCAAGTTTTGCAGGACCTTAGCTCACCAATTGCCCGTCCGTACGACCGTTTGCCACAGATTTCCTTTCATGCTGAGCAGTTCGATGTTGCGGGGTTCGATTGGGCATTAGATACCAGTTTTACGCGCTTTTGGCACCCGAGTTTGGTGCGCGGTAACCGAACGATTGTGAATCCGCAACTGTCCTATCCAATTGTGCAACCTGGCTTTTTTATTGTTCCTAAAGTGGCACTGCATGCCACCGATTATCAGTTAGAAAACCAAGTGCCCGGTCAACGCACGAGTTTTCAACGAACTTTGCCTACGTTCTCAGTCGATTCCGGTTTGATTTTCGAGCGACAGTCCACGCTTTTTGGCGACGCCTTAACGCAAACGCTGGAACCACGTTTGTTCTACGTGAACACGCCTTTCCGTAATCAACAAGCCTTGCCGAATTTTGATAGTGCGTTATCTGACTTTAATTTTGCCCAAATGTTTAGTCCCAATCGTTTTACTGGGCAAGACCGGATAGGCGACTCAAATCAGGTCACCGCGGCGCTCACATCGCGCTTTATTGAAGTCGACGGCGAGGAGCGAGCTAAGTTAACGATCGGCCAACGGTTCTACTTTAATAGCCAATTGGTGACGCTGAACCAAACCGTGAATGATCGTCGTTCTGATTTACTGCTCGCCGCGTCAGGGCGCTTATCAAAAGAGTTAAGCGCTGAATCGAGCTTGCAAATCAACCAAAGTAATCATCAAGCGGTGATGTCGAATTATGGTTTGAGCTGGCGCCCTGCCGATAAAAAAGTGTTGAATTTGGAATATCGCTACCAACGCGCAACGCTAGAGCAAATTGATTTTTCCGCACAGTGGCCGCTGGCCGACCGTTGGTATGCCGTAGCACGCAGCAACTACTCAACACGCGACAAAAAGCTGGTGGAAGGTTTGGCGGGGTTTGAGTACAAGGCCGACTGTTGGTCACTACGACTCGTCGCGCAACGATTCTCGACCACGTCGATCAACAGTACCTCGGCGTTTTTTGTGCAATTGGAATTGAACGGTCTATCGAAAATTGGGTCTAGTCCTATCGATGTCTTAAAAAAGAATATTTCAGGTTATCAGCCCCTGAATTAGCGTGTATATTGCAGCTTTTGCTCAAAATTTGGGCTAAAAACGCGCTTGGGTAGGTAATCGACATGCGGTAAGTTCGCGATGTAAGGCGGAAAACCGCAAAAAACTGCGTACAAAGCACTGAAAAATGATAAAAAACCATCGTTTTTCGTATTTTTTGAATGAATTTGGATCACTATGCGACACAACTTGAAACTGCACACCCCTCTGACATCACCGCTGTCAACCGCATCGTTCGCAGCGCAGCCTTCAGCACCTTCGACACAATACCGCGCGCTTCCTCGCTTAAAACGAGTACCCGCCTTACTTGCATCAGGTCTGCTTGTTGCATCGGTTATGTTTAGTCCGAAAGCCTTTTCTCAGGCGCAGGGGATCAAAGATCCTATCGTGATCAACAAGATTGTGGTCGTGGTGAATGACGATGTCATCACCAGTCAAGAATTAGACGAGCGCGTGCAATCGGTCGAGCGTCGGCTCGCTGCGCAGGGCACAGCGCTGCCGAATCGTACAGATTTGAGGAAGCAATTATTAGAGCGCATGATTGTCGATAAAGCGCAGGTGCAATTGGCAAAAGAAAACGGCATGCGTGTTGATGACGTTTTGCTCGATCGCAGTATGTTGCGCTTGGCTGAGCAAAACAAAATGAGTCTGCAGGAATTCCGTAACCAAGTAGAAAAAGAAGGCACGGGTTACGCGGCGTTCCGTGAAGAAGTGCGGCAAGACATCATGATCCAGCGCATACGCGAGCGGGAAGTCGACAGCAAAATCCAAATTTCTGAGCTGGAGATCGATAATTTCATCGCTGCCGAAGAAGCTGCGCCAAATAACAATCAAGAACTCAGTTTGGCGCAAATTTTAGTGCGTATCCCTGAAAATGCCTCCGCTGATGTGATTGCCAAGCAACGCGCAAAGGCAGAAGAAATTCAGAAAAAGATTCGCAATGGCGAAGACTTCGTCAAACTATCTGCCGCCTATTCTGATGCACCAGAAGCTTTGAAAGGCGGCGATATTGGCTGGCGCGAGCAAGAGCGGTTGCCGCAAATTTTTGTGGATGCCATCATCAAAATGAAAGTTGGCGACAGCTCAGAAATTGTGCGCAGTGCGAATGGTTTTCACATTATCAAATTAAATGGAAAACGTCCTATCGCGAAGGCCGCTGCAGTGCCCGCATCTGTGCAGCAGACTAACGTGAGTCATAT
>JAIETO010000063.1 GCA_019745005.1 Burkholderiaceae bacterium | reverse complement strand
ATGGCACTGCACTCGTCGAGTATTAGCTTAAATGCCCCACCCGTGAACAACTGGCGCAGACCAGCACGTACTTCGGTCTTCCAAGAGACGCGAATGCTGCGATCTTGCAAGATCGAAAACACGGTGGCATCGGGCTGGTTCTGCAGGCGTTGTGCAAACATGCTCGCATATTTCTCTAAGCCCAAAGTCACTAATTCGGCGCTTGCAACGGCTAATGGTTGATCGAGCTGCGCAAGCAAATACGACCATCGTTGTTCCGTCTCGTGCAACAGTGCATTGGCTTGTTGCACGCGCTCTGCGAGAAGTTCTGTGCTGAGAGTATCGTCGCCTTCGGCGTCTTCGCTTTTTCCTAGCGGTAAATGCTCTTTGGCAAAAAACGTCTTGAGTTCTTGAATTAATGCCAGCTTGTTTTGCAGCGAGAGTTCGATATTGATACGTTCAATACCATCCGTATATTCGCCCATACGGTTCAAGGGAATCACCACGTCTTCATTGATCTTGAATGCATTGGTGTGCTTGGAAATGGCTGCCGTTTTTGCGCGATCTAACCAGAACTTCTTACGTGCTTCTGGGCTTACCGCGACAAAGCCTTCACCAACGCGCGTGTTGGCAATGCGTATGACTTCCGATGCGGCTTGTGCCACGGCATTTTCGTCGTCGCCCACAATATCGCCGAACAGCGCCATTTTTGGCAATACACCTCGCTTCGATTTGGTGGTGTAGCCTACTGCGCGCAAATAACGTTCGTCTAAGTGTTCTAAGCCAGCGAGAATCGCGCCGCCTTTTTTTGTTTCGCCATCAAGGTAGTCTTTGATTTCGACAATGCTAGGAATGGCTTCACGTGCTTGGCCAAAAAATTCTAAGCAAATCGTGCGCGTGAACTTTGGCATTTTGTGCAAAATCCAACGCGCAGATGTGATTAATCCATCACAGCCTTCTTTCTGTATGCCGGGCAAACCCGCGAGAAATTTATCCGTAACGTCTTTGCCTAGCCCTTCCTTGCGGAAGGTGCGGCCTGGTATCACTAGCTGCTCGGTTTTAAATGGCGCTTTCTCTCCGGGATGCGTCCAAGCTAATTCGAACTTGGCAAACGGCGCATCATGAATTTTGCCCAAGTTGTGTTCGATGCGCGTGACTTCGAGCCAATCACCATTGGGGTCGACCATTTTCCACGACGCCAAATTATCCAGCGCCGTGCCCCACAGAACCGCTTTTTTGCCGCCCGCATTCATCGCCACATTGCCGCCTATGCAGGACGCTTCGGCAGAGGTGGGGTCAACGGCAAACACAAAACCTGCTTTGTCTGCTGCATCTGAAACGCGTTTAGTCACCACGCCCGCGCCGGAATAAATCGTCGCGTAGTCGCGGTCAACGCCGGGCAGTCTCGTCATTTCGACTGCGCCAAGCTGTTCTAATTTTTCTGTGTTGATGACAGCCGATAAGGGCGTGAGGGGAATCGCGCCGCCCGTATAACCGGTGCCACCGCCGCGTGGGATGATGGTGAGACCCAGCGTAATGCACGACTTCACCAAGCCAGCCATCTCGTCTTCGGTGTCTGGCGTTAACACGACAAACGGATATTCCACGCGCCAATCGGTCGCGTCGGTCACGTGCGAGACACGGCTTAGGCCATCGAATTTGATGTTGTCTTTCGCCGTGTATTTTGCCAAGAGGCGACTGGCTTTTTTGCGTAAATCATAGGTGTCGCGAAACTCTTGCGAGAAGGCTGCCACTGCTTTTCTGGCCGCTTGCACCAAGACTTCGACGCTTTCGCTGCGTTCTGCATCGACTTCCTGCGCTGCATTTGACATGGTGGCAATACGGCGCTTCTCTACTTCGTGCAAGCGATGATTTAGCGCATCGATTAAAGCTTGACGCCGTTTTGGGTTATCCAACAAATCGTCTTGCAGATAGGGGTTGCGGCGCACGACCCAGATATCACCCAACACTTCATACAGCATGCGTGCCGAACGGCCGGTTTGGCGCTTGCTGCGCAATTTATCGAGCAAGGTCCAGGCCTCATCGCCCAACAAGCGGATCACAATTTCGCGGTCGGAAAACGAGGTGTAGTTATACGGAATTTCACGTACACGGTTGGCATTGGTGGTGGCTGGCTGTTCGCTTAGCAAGGCCTGCAATTGAAGTGGAGCATTCATCAGTGGTGGGAGAGAAGACGGGATGATTTGGGCTTTGATTTTAACGTATTGCGCCGCACCACGCTGTGAGACCAGGCTTCGCCTTCGAATTTTATATGGCAATTTGTCGCGTTTTTCCCAGCGATGCCAAACAAGATTTGGCAAAACAGGGCAAGACTTCATTTTTTTCACGAGCACCATGTGATTTCAAAGTAGGAAATTTTTAATTTTCTTACTCCCTCCTTATCGATGCGGGCGATAAGAATCAAGGGAACATAGGCTCGATGTGTGAAAAAAAATCGTCAACACACTTGATTAATGACCACAAGTCATTTAAGATGAGCATAAATGACCAACAGTCATAAAGATCCGCTAACTGAAAAAATCAAGCTAATCAATACAGGAATTCAAACCATGACATCTCCCTCAACATCCCAACAATGGGCACTCATCACGGGTGCTTCTAGTGGTTTTGGCATCGACTTTGCCACCTTATTAGCGGAACAAGGCGTTAATCTGGTATTAGCTGCGCGCCGCACTGAACCCATGGTGGCGCTGGCGGCCAGCTTGCGTGCCCAACATAACGTGCAAGTCCATGTTGAAGCGATCGACCTTGCCCACGCGGGCGTTGGCTTGGAAATGAAACGCCGCACCGACGCCCTTGGTGTGCGCATCGATGTGCTGATCAATAACGCGGGCTATGGCATTTTTGGCGATTTTCTTGAACAGCCGCTAGAAAAAACCCTGAACATGTTGCAATTGAATATGGCCAGTTTGACGGAGCTTACCCACGTCTATGGCAAAGCGATGAAACAGCATGGCTACGGCAAGATTTTATTGGTATCAAGCATAGGCGGCTACCAATCAACCCCGCTGTATGCGGCCTACTCAGCCAGCAAAGCTTATGTGGTGTTACTAGGCGAGGCCTTGAATGAAGAACTGGAACCGCACAACGTGACGGTGAGTGTTTTGTCGCCAGGTATTACGGCGACGGCGTTTTTGGCGGTATCGGGACAAAAAGCCACTGCATATCAACGCCTCGCCATGATGCAATCGCGCCCAGTGGCAAAAATCGGCTTAGACGCATTGTTCAAGGGCGTACCCAGCGTGGTGCCGGGCATTGTGAATAAGCTGACGATTTTCTCTAACCGCTTCACGCCGCGCCGCCTGCAAAGCAAAATCGCGGGCATGTTGATGAAGAATTGAATGTCGCAACGCTATTGTTCGCAACGATAGCGCATGAATCCACGCTGCATTTGCGCTCGCTAAAGAAGAAAAAGTGGCAGTATACCTAAAAATAGGCATTGATGCGCTTTATTTAAAAGCGCATTTAATAAATACATAGCCTAGTATAAATAAATTGCGCAAATCGCAGCATAAACGTAAATAAAATGCATGTGCAATCAAAAGATCGAAACCAATCAACACAGAAGCAAAGCCAGCTTTTCAAAACAAACAAAAAAACTAGCCGTTGTTTATCTTCTTTGTTTTCTCTGTGTCTCTGTGTCTCTGTGTTGAGAGGTTTTGTGTTTCCTTCGCATAAGCTTTAGCAAAACCCGTTCTACCGCTACAATCGCCATTCAGTCAGAAATAGAGTAAATCAAAAAAAATGGCTACTAGAGCGCACGACGATGCCGCCCGCCTCGCGCGGCGCAACACGATATTGCAAGCAGCACGCAGTTTGTTTCTGCTTGACCCGCACCAACTTCCTTCCGCTGCGCACATTGCGAATGAAGCGGGGCTGGCAAAGGGAACGGTGTACTTATACTTCCGCACCAAAGAAGAAATTTTTTTGGCTTTGCT
This sequence comes from Burkholderiaceae bacterium, assembly GCA_019745005.1. Lineage (GTDB taxonomy): Bacteria > Pseudomonadota > Gammaproteobacteria > Burkholderiales > Burkholderiaceae_D > Undibacterium. The sequence goes on along the minus strand of JAIETO010000063.1, from coordinate 1,964 downwards.
GGGGGAAGAATTTTTCGGTCTCATGCAGGAGATTGAATCGATTTTTGCCGATACTAGCAAGCTGTCGATTCCTTCGTTCCTGCAACGCTATGCAGCCTACTTAGAAGCGCATCCAGAATTTCTGCGGCTAGACGCAATGACGTATAGCGTGTTGGAGCAAAACATGAGTCATGAGGTGTTGCGGGAATTCAAACTCGCCTTAGTGGCGCAACTGACAAAAACCGGCGCGCAACTTGATGCGGCATTGCAGTTCCCTGCTGGACGAGGAGCAAGCCTGCTATTGCGCACGCATGCCATTACACGTGGTTTGTGGCAGTCATTGGCCTATCCGCCAGCCTTGCAAACCCTATTGGTTGATGAAGTTTTCGCGCCAATCAGGCCGGATTTCAACAGCGAACTCATGGCAACCTTAGGAGAATACTGGCAGGGTGCATTGCAAAACAGCGCGCCTTATCCCCCATGACACACACACCGTCGCAAATTGAGAGTTGGGTAACGGAATTGCTCGACGAAGCAAGACGTGACCTTGTCTTTTTTTGGAATATTCAACGCGGCAATTATGGCGGCTCAAGAGTTGCACCGGACAAGAAAACTTTGGAGAAAGTCGTCGAAGGCCTAGTGACCGGTAACTGTCTTGTCGGATTTGGTGATCCGAGTTTTCCGACTTGGAACGCTCCTCCAGAGCTTCAGGTTTCACGCGACCGACTTTCAGCGGCCGTAATTCAGTTCTGCGAATTGAATCAGAAAGAAAGTGAGTTCATCACATTTGCAAAACGTGAAAATATGGCTTTAAAACTTGAGGAAAAAAGCTCAGTTAAGTTTAATAAAAAAGAGTAAGAAAATCGCGACTTTTGAGCACTTTCGTAAGGCATTAAAACTCCTCAACACATTTCCAAAGTAAGCCTTTTTGTAAACTGTCTTTCGCTGATTTAGGTTTTTCCTCTGTGTCTCTGTGCCTCTGTGTTGAGAGGTTTTCTTTTCATTTTTATCAAAACCAATCAACCCAAATAGACTTACGATAACCAAAGCGCAATTTGTCGCCACACGCCTTCTGGCACGCTAAGCAACAACCATGTCATGGTGACATAGCGCAAAAATTTTCCCACTGCCATGTACGCAAGACTAGGCCAAAACGGTAGCTTGAGCCAACCAGCCAAAGTGCAAAGCGGGTCGCCGATGCCGGGCAACCAAGCCAATAACATAGTTTTTGCGCCGAACTTTTGTAACCATCCAAACCAGCGCGTTTCGCGTTCCTTGGCGAAGGCTTTTTTGGCGTAAAACCCCATACCGTAATCCACCGCACCGCCTAAAGTATTGCCCAAGGTCGCCACCCCGATCACAGGCCAAAACAGCGCGGCATTGGCTTTCACCACGGCAAACACGGCAGGCTCAGATCCCAAAGGCAGCAGCGTGGCAGAAATAAAACTGATCACAAAAACCGATGACAAGCCAACCTCGGGCAAGGCCAACACACTTAACAACCATTGCACGGCGGCTTCTATCATTTTCTCAATTTAATTTTTCTTTAGGTCATCCATTATAATCAGCCCAGCCTTTAGTTTCTCCCTTGTTTCGCCATTGCTAGCGCCGCACTCGGCGCGGTTCCAGACCAAGCCTTCCATGACTATCGATTATTTAAAAAAAATCCTCACCGCCCGCGTCTACGACGTGGCATTTGAAACACCGCTCGAAGCCGCACCTAACTTATCCGCGCGTATGGAAAACACCATTCTTTTCAAACGCGAAGACATGCAAAGTGTGTTCAGCTTCAAATTGCGCGGCGCATATAACAAGATTGCTCACCTCTCGCCCGCACAGCGTAAGCGCGGCGTGATTTGTGCCTCTGCGGGCAACCATGCGCAAGGCGTGGCACTGAGCGCAGCGCGCATGGGCTGTAAAGCCATTATCGTTATGCCCACAACCACGCCGACAGTCAAGGTCGATGCGGTGCGCCATCATGGTGG
>JAIETO010000021.1 GCA_019745005.1 Burkholderiaceae bacterium | reverse complement strand
CCCGAGGGGAAGGTTTTTCCGCCCGTGGTCCAATCTTCGCGTGGGGTAACGATCATTTGCTTGCCGAAAAAATTCAAGCCCGACTTCAAAGGCAGATCAAGTTTCACCAGTTTTCCCGCGACTCTGACATAGCTTTCGCTGGTATAAAACGTGACGCCTCGGCGCACGATTTGATAGCTAGCGCCATTTTGCAAACTGGTTTCGCCGGAGACGGAAATGTCGGTTTTTTCGCCTTCAAAGACGGTTTTGGCATCCAAAATTGTGGTGCCACGTTTCCACTCTTTGACGACGCGGGGATAGCCAGAATCAGTGAGCGAGTTGTCGCCGAATTTGGTTGCTACAAACAGGCGATCTTTGTCGATCCAATCGACGTTCATTTTGGCTTCGGGCAAGGTAAAACCGCTCTTCACGAATTGTTTGGTAGCCAAATCAAATTCACGCAGTACCACGGCATCTGCACCGCCACGTGACAAGGAAATTAAGCAACGGTCATAAATCGGCTCGCGGCAATTGCTGCCTTTAAAAACCCAGTTTTCATTTTCTTTTCTTGCCAAGGCATCGACATCGAGCACGACTTCCCAATTAGGTTGGGCGCTTTTGTAGTCGGCTAGGCTGGTCTTGCGCCAGACGCCCCGTGGGTGCTCGGCATCGGTCCAGAAGTTATACACCGACTTGCCCATTTTACGGATCGTGGGAATGCGGTCTTTTGAATTCAGCGCGACCTCTAAATCATCGCGCAGGCGGGGGAAAGTGGCATCGGCCTCTAGCTTGCTGCGGGTGACTTTGTTTTGCGCTTTCACCCAATCTAAAGGCTTTTCACCCGTCACTTCTTCTAACCATTGATAGGCGTCCGCCGTTGGTGTTTGCACTTGTGCTTGGGCGACCAGCCCAGAACCAAGCAAGGTGATTAGTACAAACGAAGCAAGATATTTTGGCTTTCTTTTCATTTTTGTCTCATGATGTAGGTTGACCACATGGGGTGCAGATTATTGATGAATGCCACTGGCGTTCACATACTAACTCAGACCTATCTCTAGGCAAAAAGTTCGTTCAACTTTTACTTTGCTTTGGAAAGAAATTGCCTTAGAGACGACGCGAGCGACTTATTTTGCAGTCTTCGTTACGTTTGCCGCTTGCGGGCGCACATTGCGGCGTATCCAGCTTTGCATGTCTTGGCCGATGCGCGCAATCTCGGCATCTGGCGGTAGTTGCGTCGCGTGCGGCAGTTCTATCGTCACAACGGGAATACGTTTATGGAGTCCGCTGTAGTTTCCTAAGGAGCCGGGATAGACGCCGACGCGGTTATACCAAAGGCGGCCAAAACGCCTTGGTGGGCGTGCGGGGCCATCTAAATCCAACACACCAAAGGGCGCGTGAACAGAGATGATCACATCGGGGCGAAAACTCTCGATGGTGTCGAAGATCGCTTTGCTTTCAGGTTCGGATAAAGGTGCTTTGCCAGGAAAACGTCGCGGGTCGCTGCCGGTGGCGCGCTGCCAATAGGAAGGGGTTTCTTGCAGCCAATTTGGCGTGGGGAAGTTACGATTTAAATCCACACCACGCGCATTCGTCCGGCTTGGTTTTGGCGCTAGCAAGCCGTCTGGATTCAGTATGGGAAATACCCGCCAGTTGAAATCTTGCTGCTTACTTTTTTGCAGCGTTGCGGCCCATTTGAATACCGCCGACGAGGCTGTTTGCTCGTCACCATGTATGCCGCCAATCAGCAATATTTTTAAGGGGTTGGCGCGCTGCTGGTCTGCCGGCTGGGTCGTAGCGGAGATATCCATTTGCAACAGAGGAAATTGCTTGACCGACGCAGCGCCACCTGCCTGCAGCGGCAACTGCAAACAGTCATCCATACTGATTTTTGGCAGGCGGGTTACTAAGCGTTGGCACCAATTTGTTGATGCAGAAACAGGCGCGCTTTTTCCTGTTGTTGTGACAGGCAACTGGGTTTGTGCGCCACTTTGCGATGCATGCGCCCAATGCGAAAATGCAGCTAACAAAAAAGGCAGCCCTCTTTTAATCAAGGATGCTGCCTTTCGATGTGCTACCTGAACAGGGCGTGCAACGACCGAACGTGATTGTCGTTGCATCACCAAATTACAAGCCTGCTGCCGCGCGCAAAAGCGCGACTTTGTCCGTACGTTCCCAAGCGAACTCTGGCTCTTCACGACCAAAGTGGCCGTACGCCGCCGTTTTGGTGTAGATGGGGCGTAGCAGATCCAACATTTGGATAATGCCTTTTGGACGCAAATCAAAGTGTTCGTTGACCAAAGCGGCGATTTTTTCGTCAGAAATAACGCCTGTGCCTTCGGTATACACGGTGACGTTCATCGGACGTGCCACGCCAATTGCATACGCAACTTGGATTTGGCATTGACGCGCCAAACCAGCGGCCACGATGTTCTTTGCCACATAACGCGCAGCGTATGCGGCTGAACGATCTACTTTCGTCGGGTCTTTACCGGAGAATGCGCCTCCGCCATGAGGGCATGCGCCGCCATAGGTATCAACAATAATTTTGCGCCCTGTTAAACCGCAGTCGCCTTGTGGGCCACCAATGACGAAGCGCCCTGTTGGATTGATCAAATACTTGGTATCAATGAGCCATTCTTTTGGCAACACGGGCTTGATGATTTCTTCAATCACGGCTTCGATGAATGAGGCTTTCATCTTGCTGCCGTCGCTTTGGTCTGGGCTGTGCTGGGTGGACAAAACCACGGTATCGATGCTGTGTGGTTTGCCATCGACATAACGCATGGTGACTTGGCTTTTTGCATCAGGACGCAAAAACGGCAAACGGCCATCTTTACGCAATTGCGCTTGGCGCTCGACCAAGCGATGTGCGTAGTAGATTGGCGCTGGCATTAACTCTGGGGTCTCGTCGCAGGCATAACCAAACATCAAACCTTGGTCACCCGCACCGGTGTTTAAATGATCGTCAGACGCATGATCAACACCTTGGGCGATGTCGTTCGACTGCTTGTCGTAGGCCACCAAAACGGCGCAACCTTTGTAATCAATACCGTATTCCGTATTGTCGTAACCGATGCGCTTAATGGTGTCACGTGCTACTTGAATGTAGTCAACGTGCGCATTGGTGGTAATTTCGCCAGCCAAGACAACTAAACCCGTGTTGACCAAAGTTTCAGCGGCCACACGAGAACGAGGATCTTGGGTAAATATGGCATCGAGAATCGCGTCAGAAATCTGGTCGGCAACCTTGTCTGGGTGGCCTTCAGAAACGGATTCGGAAGTAAAGAGAAAATCATTAGCCATCGCAAGCTCCTTTAAAAAATGACTATATAAACCTGCCGCAGTCAGTAAGAAAGCCTGCGACGCTTTAGCGACATTTATAACCCGCCTCGCAAGTTGTCTGTTAACTCGGCGGGGGTAGCGTGAAGATTGCTCTTTTTGCTACCGATGTGTGATATTTTACGCCTCTTACGCCCCACTTGTCGAATCCCAGAATTTCTTGCTCTTTCAGCATCATGCTTGTCGCCCTCTTCCGGATTTTGTCTTTTCTTCCCCTTCCTTTCCTGCACATTTGCGGGAGTTTGATTGGTCGTATCGTTTTCCATGCTTCACCCACTTACGGCGAACGTTTGCAACAAAATTTGCGTGGCGCGGGCTTTGGTGATTTGTTGTCGCATGCAGTGAGCGAAACGGGCAAAAACGTGATGGAGTTGCCTTTTGTCTGGTGCGCCTCGCCAAAGCGTGTATTGCGCCTAGCGCAGTTGGAAAATTGGGACGTTGCCGAGCACGCTTTAGCACAAAAAAAGGGCGTAATTTTTCTCACACCGCATCTTGGGTGTTTTGAAATTGTGGCGCAAATCATTGCAGCACGTACCCCACTTACCGCTTTGTATCGGCCGCCGCGCAAACGCTTTTTACAGCCGCTCATTGAAGGTGCGCGAGCGCGCAACAATCTCAAATTAGCGCCGGCAAATTTATCGGGTGTGCGCACCATGGCAAAAGCGCTTAAGCGTGGCGAATCGGTCGGCTTACTGCCCGACCAAGTACCGCAACAGGGTGAAGGTGTGTGGGCAAATTTCTTTGATCGCCCTGCTTACACCATGACTTTACCGGCGAAACTGCAGGCGATGGCAGGCGCGCCTATCGTCCTCACCTATGCGGAACGACTCGCTGCTGGCAAAGGTTTTGTTGTACGTTTTTTTCTGTTTAACGAAAACCTATCCGGCTCGGTCGCTGCACAAGCAGCGCAAATTAACCGCGCGATGGAAAATCTGATTAAACAATGCCCGGCGCAATATTTTTGGAGTTACAACCGCTACAAAGTGCCCAAGGGCGTGACGCCTTTCGATGCTAAAGATGCCTCAGAAGAGAGTTCGACAGCATGAGAATGGTCTTGTTTTTGATGTGGCTTTTACACTTTCTACCATTAGCAATTTTAGGTCGTATTGGTAATACGATAGGCTTCATGCTGTTCTATGTGATGAAGCGGCGGCGTCATATCGCTCTAACCAATTTGCGTCTATGCTTACCCAAACTTACTGACACGGAACGCCGCACATTGGCGCACCAACATTTTCAAGCTTACGTGCGCAGCGTATTGGAACGCGGCATTTTGTGGTGGGCATCAGAGCAACGGCTACGGCGCTTGATTTTGGTTGATCCCGCCATGCCGAAAGAAGCCATGCAATCAGCACCCTGCATACTGCTATGCCCACATTTCGTTGGTTTGGATGTGGCTGGTGTAGCGATTGCGATGGAAATGTCTGCTTGCTCGATTTACACGCAACAAAGTAATGCGGTATTTAACGAAGCTTTACGGCGTGGGCGAATGCGTTTCAAACCAGTAAAAATATTTGCTCGCAACGAAGGCATCAAACCCATCATTCGCGCCATGCGCGCGCATTTGCCTTTCTTCATCTTGCCAGATATGGACTTTGGTACGAAGGATGCTGAATTTGTGCCATTTTTTGGCGTTACCGCCGCCACGCTTACCGCCGTACCACGTATTGCCGCAGCCACTGGCGCAAGCGTGATTCCCGTAATTGCCAGCACGCTGCCTAATTACCGAGGCTGGAAGATTACTTTCCACCCAGCGTGGGACCACTACCCAGGGAATGATTTGATTGCCGCAACGGCATCAATGAACCGATTTATTGAATCGGAAATTCTAAAAAACCCGAGCGAGTATTTTTGGGCACACCGGCGTTTCAAAACACGCCCCGCAGGCGAAGCGTGTTTGTACTAAGAAAACGCTGATTAAGTTACGGCAATAACTCAATTTCACCAGACAGCAGAGTGTTGGCGGGCAAGGCGTCCAAGTGCTTGAGTTTTTCGTAAATCGGCGTGAAATCTGGCGCTGTGCCGTCAAACAATTGTTGGTAATTATCGATTACGAAATACGTCTCTTGATACGAATCGATTTTGTACAAAGTGCGCAGGCAACGTTCAATATCTAAACGGATATGACGCGATGTCGTACCCGCTTTCAAACAATATTCCACTTCACCGCCTGAGGATAAAATACCCGCGCCGTAAATCCGCAAACCTTGTTTCGTATTAATCAGACCGAACTCCACCGTGTACCAGTACAAGCGGGCAAGTTGTTCTAAACCGCCCAGCTTCATCGCCTTTAAGCCGCCTGCACCGTACTGCTGCATATAATCAGCAAACACAGGGTTAAACAGCAGTGGCACATGGCCAAAAAAATCATGAAAAACATCGGGTTCGACGATGTAATCAAACTCTTCGGGCTTGCGTAACCAAACGGTGACGGGAAAACGCCGATTCGCCAAGTGCGTAAAAAAAATCAGCTCGGGTATCAAGCCGGGCACGGCCACAATGCGCCAGCCCGTAGCCTTAAACAGCGTGTCAGAAGTTGGCGCGAAATCAGGTATGCCTGCGCCTATATCCATTTGCTGTAGCGCGTCGATAAACTCATCGCATGCTCGCCCTG
>JAIETO010000033.1 GCA_019745005.1 Burkholderiaceae bacterium | reverse complement strand
AAATTAAATGGAAAACGTCCTATCGCGAAGGCCGCTGCAGTGCCCGCATCTGTGCAGCAGACTAACGTGAGTCATATTTTGATTAAAGTTAGCCAAGTCGTCACGGCAGCAGAAGCAAAAACAAAATTGACAGAAATTCGCCAACGAATTTTGAGTAAGACCGTCAGTTTTGAAGAAATGGCCAAGCAGTATTCAAACGATTTGTCCGCCGCAAAAGGGGGCGAGTTAGGTTGGGTTTTCCCCGGTGATACGGTGCCTGAATTTGAACAAGCCATGAACGTGCTGGATATAGGCCAAGTCAGTGAGCCAATTCAAACGCCGTTTGGTTTTCACTTAATCAAAGTGGCTGAACGGAAGACTGATGCGATGTCACCTGAGCGTAAGCGCTTAGCAGCGCGCCAAGCGCTGCGTGATCGCAAGGCTGATGAGGCATTGCAAACCTGGGTACGCGAGATTCGTGATCGCGCCTATGTTGAGTTCCGTGATCAACAAAAATAATGCGGCCTCGCCCGATCATCGCAATTACGACGGGCGAGCCGGCTGGCATAGGGCCTGAAATTTCCCTGCGTGCGGCTTGGGCATTGCGGCACGAAATCCGCCCTGTGTTAATTGGCGACGCAGCGTATTTAGCCATGTTGGCGGGCGAAATCGACCCGGACATATCGCTGATGGGCATTTCACAGCAAGCGCTGCGAAACAATCTCGCTGGTACGCCGTCTACAAATTCCGTGATACCAGCAAGCGGCGATGAAAGACTCACCGTGATCGATTGCCCCTTAGATGCGCACGTAGTGCCAGGGCAATTAGATGCCCGAAACGGCCGTGCCGTGCTGACGACTTTGGATGTTGCGCTAGAGAGTGTGGCTGGTGGCTGGTGCGAAGGTATGGTGACCGCGCCATTGCAAAAAAGTACCATCAATGATGCGGGCGTAGCTTTTACTGGCCACACTGAATATCTGGCACAAAAATCAAATACGGCGCAGGTTGTCATGATGTTGGCGTGCGAAGCCAGCGCTACGCTTCCACAGGCTTTACGCGTCGCACTGGCAACCACCCATCTGCCTTTGAAGGATGTCGCTGCCGCAATTCAATTTGAACCATTGCTGGCGACCTTAAAGATAATCCACCATGATTTGCGCGTGCATTTTGGCATCCCCAAGCCGCGCATCTTGCTGACAGGATTAAATCCCCATGCGGGTGAAAATGGATATCTTGGCTGTGAAGAAATCGACGTCATATCGCCCGTGATCGCCGCCGCCAAAGCAATTGGTATTGATGCGGAAGGACCGTTTCCTGCCGATACCTTGTTTCAGCAAAAATATTTGGCACAGGCCGATTGTGTGCTGGCGATGTACCATGACCAGGGCTTACCCGTATTGAAGTATGCAAGTTTTGGTCATGGCGTCAACATTACTTTGGGCTTGCCCTTAATTCGCACTTCCGTAGACCACGGCACGGCCTTAGATGTGGCGCGCAACGGTGTGGGCATTGCCGATGACAGTAGCATGCGCGTGGCGCTGCGTACTGCCGCGCAGATGGTTTTGCATCGTGCTGGAGCTGTTGCGCGTTAGCGTGCGTGCACATTGGCAAACTAGCGCAAACATTTTCAGTCTACAAGATGCCCGAAGCAACGCAAGCAGCGATTGGCATCTGAAGTTCAATTTTTAAACCTCTATGAAACATATTGCTCGTAAGCGTTTTGGCCAAAATTTTCTGACAGATCAGCAGGTTCTGGGCAGCATTATTTCCGCAATTGATGCGCGCCCTGATCAAACGATCGTGGAGATTGGCCCAGGCTTGGCGGCCATGACCAGCTTACTTTTACAAAACCTTGAACAATTGCATGTGGTCGAGCTCGACCGCGATTTAGTCGCACGCTTAAAGAAAAATTTCGACCAAGCGAAATTGATCGTGCATGAGGGCGACGCATTGAAGTTCGACTTCGCCAGTTTGCCAATTCCGGTCGGCAAAAAATTGCGCGTGGTGGGGAATCTGCCCTACAACATTTCTAGCCCTTTGCTGTTTCATTTGGCCGATTATTGCTCAATCGTGGAAGACCAACATTTTATGCTGCAAAAAGAAGTGGTCGAGCGCATGGTGGCGCTGCCAGGTAGCAAGACCTACGGTCGTCTGTCCGTGATGCTGCAATGGCGTTATCACATGGACTTGCTGTTTGTTGTTCCACCTAGCGCTTTCGATCCTGCGCCGAAAGTGGATTCGGCAATTGTGCGCATGATTCCTAAGGCAACACCCCTAGCTTGCGATGCAAAACAACTCGAAACCGTCGTGACCAAATCGTTCTCTCAGCGCCGTAAAACCATACGCAACTGTGTGGCTGGCATGTTCGACGAAGCGCAATTAATCGCGGTAGGAATTGACCCGCAAGCCCGCGCAGAAACGATCGCCTTGGAACAGTTTGTCGCCTTGGCAAATTTGTCGGCGCGTGCTGAATAGTCGGCCTGCTTACAAACTCACAGGCGTTTCGGTTTGGCGCTCAATCAGTTCAATCTTGTAACCGTCAGGGTCTTGCACGAATGCGATGACGGTTTTTCCGCCTTTTACTGGCCCCGCATCACGCGTCACATTTCCGCCTTTTGCCCGCACGGCTGCGCAAGCTGCGGCCGCATCGGGCACAGCCACAGCAAGGTGCCCATACGCCGTGCCCAATTCATAACTGGTCACGCCATAGTTGTAGGTGAGTTCAAGTTCCGCATGTTCAGGGTTGCTGCCATAACCTAGAAAAGCCAGTGTGTATTGATATTCTGGATTGTCTGAGGTGCGCAGTAATTTCATGCCGAGTATCTCGGTATAAAAATCAATCGAGCGCTGTAAATCGCCGACGCGAAGCATGGTGTGAAGAATACGCATGGTGTTTTCCTTATTGGTCATGTTCAGATTGAATGTTGATAAAAGTAAGGGCTCAAATTGCGAAGGAAAAACAAACCTCTCAACACAGAGACACAGAGACACAGAGAAAAGCAAGAAAACCGGTATTCTTTCTCTTCGTTTTTCCTCTGAGCCTCTTTCGTAAAGCCTTGCTTCACCTCTGTGTTGCGAGGTTTTGATCTTTTTCACTATTTATGAATTTCATCAACACAAAACCTGAACATAGCGTCATTATTAATATACGGGGGAGGAGTGTGAATTTCGACAGCCTTTTTGCGCATTAAATAAAAGCGTAACAGCCGTTTATCTAGGCATACTCCCTAAAAATTGGGTAATCCTTGGGCGGCGTGTTGCTTTAAACTTTGTTTCGCATTTTCAAAATCAGGAAACACAGACTGCACGGCGGCCCAAAATTGTGGACCATGATTCATCTCTTTCAGGTGCGCCAATTCATGTGCGATCACGTAGTCAATAATCTCAGGTGCAAAATGAATTAAGCGCCAATTCAAGCGAATTTTTCCTAAAGAATTGCAGGAACCCCAACGCGAATTTGCCGATGATAAAGACATGGAATGATAAGTAACGCCGAGTTTTTCGGCGAACACAGGTAAGCGTTGCAAGAAGACTTCTTTGGCTTTTTGCTGCAACCAGCCTTGCACGCGGTCTTTCAATTGCTGCTCGCTGGCGTCGTGCGGCAAACACACGGTGAGTTCACCACTCTCCTCTGCAAATGCAATGCCGACGTTTTGTAAATTATTGATGCGCAGTTGAATGTTTTTTCCCAGCAAAGGGAAGCGCGCGCCATCCTCCCAACGCACTTCAAATTGCGCCCGCTGGCTGGCAAGATCACGTCGCTCATTGAGCTTACGCAAAATCCAATGTTGCTTTTCTTGGATTGCTTGCTCGACATCCGCCAGAGTAACCCAACGCGGCGCCGTGATGCGCAAGCCGCTTTCGCCAATCACAAAGCCAATGCTGCGTCGCTTCGAGCGCAAGAATTCGTATTCGATTAAACAGTTTTGCAGCAAGGTCTGACGCTTATTCGTATTGTTGACGAAGCTTTTCGGCCCTGTGCGCGGATCAACGTTTGCCGGTGTTTCTGTGGCTGGAGCGTCGGGTATGTCTGATTTCGCTGGGGGATTGGGCTTACTGATCTTTGGTTGTGCTTTGAATTGGTCAGGGACTAAAAAATCACTGAAAAAATCCAGTTGTAGTGCGAGTTGAATTGCTTGACCAGCCGAAGTGAGTGGATTTTTCATTCTTTAGCAAAAAAAATGCAACGTAAAGAAAGCACGAAACAAAATTAATTCGATGTCTTACTTTCGTTAGCATACACGTGTGGCGAAATGACGCGCATTTCTGCCTCAATCCAATCCTCGACCTTTTGCATGAGTTGAATTGCATCCATGCCTTCAGGTGAAATTGGTTTCCCAACCGAGATCGTGATCAAACCAGGTTTTTTTATAAACGAATTGCGCGGCCAGCATTCGCCCGAATTCAGTGCTATCGGAATCACCGGCGTGTTGGTCTCAACAGCGAGCCGCGCGCCGCCTAGTTTGTATTGTCCTTTTTTTCCCACCGCGATGCGCGTACCTTCTGGGAACATGATGACCCATTGTCCATCCGCCATGCGGCGCCGACCTTGCGTGACCACCTGCGCGAAAGCGTCCTTGCCTTTACTGCGGTCGATAGGAATCATGCGCAGCAACATAATGCCCCAACCAAAAAAGGGAATATATGTGATTGATTTTTTGAACACAAAAACCAAGGGTCTTGGCGTCGCCATAAATAGAAAAATTGTTTCCCACGCCGATTGGTGCTTGGATAAAACAATCACGGGCGCATCAGGAAAATTCTCAAACCCGCGCTTTTCGTAACGAATTCCGCAAATCGTTTTTGCTGCCCAGACGACAAAAATATTCCAGCCCGCTGTGCCACGGTAACGAATATTGTAGGGAAACGGCGCTAGGGCGAAACAGACAAATGCCCAGATAACGGTCGCTACCATCATAGCCAAGGCAAACAACAATGAGCGCAGAAATAAAATAAATTGAGTCATAGGCTGCAGATAAGAAATTTAAATGGAAAAGCTTGGGGGTGCGTCTGTTGGCACATGCAACAAAGCGTTCACCATCGCGTTGAGGTCTTCATGCACACGGGTGCCGGGCGGCAGGCCACCTTTTTCTTGGGTCTTTTTGCCTTTTCCCGTCAGCACCAAATTCGGCACGCATCCCGCCAAGAATCCCGCTTGCAGATCGCGCAAAGAATCGCCAACGCAGGGCACACCTTTGAGAGCGAGATCGTAACGTCGCGCTATTTCTTTAAACATGCCGGGTTTGGGTTTGCGGCAATCGCAATTGTCGTCGGTATTGTGCGGACAGAAAAAAACGGCGTCGATATCTGCGCCAACATGCTGCGCGGCTGCGTGCATTTTTTGGTGTATGGCATTCAATGTTGCCATATCGAATAGCTTGCGCGAAATGCCCGATTGATTCGTCGCAACCACCACCACATAACCCGCCTGATTCAAGCGCGCAATTGCTTGCAGTGCACCTGGCAAGGCGACCCACTCGTCAGGTGATTTGATGAAGGAATCAGAGTCCTGATTAATCACACCGTCACGATCAAGGATGATCAGCTTCATGGCAGTCTCGCTAATGGGTTGGTGGCGCATAGTCGTTACCTGAAGTGTCGAATGAATTTTTTTACGCGGCCAACTTAGAAATATCCGCCACTTGATTCAACATCACATGCAGCTCGCTCAGTAATGCCAAGCGATTATTTCGCAAGGCAATATCCTCCGCGTTCACCATGACGTCATTAAAAAATGCATCAACGGCCGTGCGCAAGGCTGCCAGATTTTTTAGTGCCGTCGTAAAGTCCTTATTCGCCACCGCTGCATCCACTTGGGGCTTCACCGCGTTCATTGCTTGGAACAGGGCGTGTTCGGCGGCTTCTTGCAACAGTTCGGTTTGCACCGGCGCACGCGTTTGTTCAGAAGGTGTTTCCGCCTTCTTCAAGATATTCGTAATGCGTTTATTCGCAGCGGCGAGGGCACTCGATTCCGCCATCGC
>JAIETO010000060.1 GCA_019745005.1 Burkholderiaceae bacterium | reverse complement strand
CAACATTTAACGTCGCATCACTTTCTCTGATGGCGTCAGTGCTTCGATATAAGCTGGGCGAGAGAAAATCCGCTCCGCATATTTCATCAATGGTGCCGCTGTTTTAGAAAGCTCGATGCCATAGTGATCCAGACGCCATAACAAAGGCGCAACTGCCACGTCAAGCATAGAGAACTCTTCACCTAGCATGTATTTATTCTTCATAAATAATGGCGCTAATTGAGTCAGGCGATCGCGAATTTCCACGCGCGCTTTTTCTTGCAATTTTGCAGAGGAACTTGATTTATCGTTTTCCAATGTGTGAACGTGAACGAATAATTCCTTCTCGAAATTAAACAGCATCAAGCGTGCACGTGCTCGTTGCAGCGGATCTGCAGGCATCAATTGTGGATGCGGGAAGCGCTCGTCGATGTACTCGTTGATGATATTCGATTCGTACAAAATCAATTCGCGTTCAACCAAAATGGGCACTTGGCCGTAGGGATTCATGGTCGAGATGTCTTCTGGCTTATTAAACATATCGACGTCGCGAATTTCGAAGTCCATGCCTTTCTCAAAAAGAACGAGACGGCAACGTTGAGAAAACGGACAAGTGGTACCTGAGTAGAGAACCATCATTTTTATAGTTCCTTAAAAACGATTAGGGCGAGGAGCCTTTTTTTGCGCACCTCACCCTGGGATGACACATCTGCCAGCCTAGACTGACAGACGACTAAATTACTTTACTTCTTTCCAATACGACGCGTTCAGGCGCCATGCCAGCAAACCGAGTACCGACAAGAATAACAGCACCCACACACCGAGACGCTTGCGCGTGTTTTGCGTTGGTTCACCCATCCACTGCAGATAAGCGACCAAATCCGTGACAGCATGGTCGTATTCCGTCGCCGTCATTTTTCCATCGCTGACCTTTTCGTATCCCATAAACTTATGCACGATCTTTGACGAATCATGTGGATCATCTTGAATCACGATGTTAGCGGAACGAACACCCTGCAACTCCCACAAAACGTGTGGCATGCCCACATTTGGGAACAACAAATTGTTCCAACCTGTTGGACGTGTGTCGTCTTTATAGTAGCTGCGCAAGTATGTATAGAGCCAATCGGCACCAGACCCTGCCGACGAAGCTTTTGCACGTGCAATCACCGACAAATCAGGCGGAACCGCACCGAACCATTCTTTTGCATCTTTCGGCGAAAGCGCCGTTTTCATGAGATCGCCGACCTTCTCACCGGTGAAGAGCAGATTGGTTTTAATTTGCTCTTCATTCAAGCCGATATCGCGCAAGCGGTTGTAGCGCATTGCCGTCGCTGCATGGCAATTAAGGCAGTAATTAACAAATAGCTTTGCACCGTTTTGCAGCGCAACCTTGTCATTACTGCGGTCTTCAACATGATCCAGAGGAATTGTTTGACTGTTCGCAAATGCCAATGCCGGCACCAAGGCCACCATCGCAAAAAATAATTTCGATAATTTCATACTGAATATCCTTTGTGCGATTAGTGCGCAGAAAACGTGACACGCTTCGGTACTGGCTTAAATTGTCCCATTGCGCTCCACCATGGCATGAGGAGGAAAAAGCCAAAGTAAATCACCGTACAAACTTGCGAAATACGCTCACCAATTGGTGAAGGCGCTTGCACACCTAAATAGCCCAAAGTAACGAAAGCGATACCAAAAACGATGTAGACATATTTGTGCCAATCAGGACGGTAACGAATCGATTTCACCGGCGACAAATCCAGCCATGGCAAAGCGCCTAGGATCATCACAGAAGAACCGAACAATACGACACCCCAGAATTTGGCATCAAGCGCACCAGGCAACATGCCGATCAGGCAAATCAAGGCAACAACAGCAATTGCAACTTTGATTTTCGAGTCTAATTTACTGCCAACGAAAATCAAACCAACGTAGGCAACGATACCTCCCATCACAACAAATAAAAACTCAGATGTGGTTGCGCGAAGAATCGAATAGAACGGAGTGAAATACCAAGTCGGCGCGATATGTGGAGGCGTTTTCAGAGAGTCAGCAGGGATGAAGTTGTTGTACTCCAAAAAGTAACCGCCGAGTTCAGGGGCAAAAAAAACGACTGCGCTAAAAATAAACAAGAAGACTGTGACACCAAAAATATCGTGAAACGTGTAATACGGGTGCGATGGAATACTGTCCAAAGGGTGGCCGTCAGGACCAAGGTTTTCTTTGACTTCGATACCGTCCGGATTATTTGATCCCACTTCATGCAAAGCGATCAAATGTGCAGCGACCAAGCCTAACAATACCAAAGGTATCGCAATGACATGGAACGCGAAGAAGCGATTCAATGTCGCATCGCCAACCACATAATCACCACGAATCCAAAGCGACAAATCGGAACCGATGAAAGGAATAGCTCCAAAAAGATTCACAATCACTTGCGCACCCCAGAAAGACATTTGTCCCCAAGGCAGCAAATAGCCGAAGAATGCTTCCGCCATTAAGCACAAGAAAATTGCAAAACCAAACAACCAAATCAGTTCGCGCGGCTTGCGGTATGAACCGTAGAGCAAGGCGCGGGTCATGTGCAGATACACCACGATGAAAAATGCTGAGGCACCTGTCGAGTGCATATAGCGCACCAACCAACCCCAAGGCACTTCGCGCATGATGTACTCAACCGACAAAAATGCCGTTGCCGCGTCGGGCTTGTAATGCATTACCAGAAAAATTCCAGTAACGATTTGAATCACCAACACCAACATTGCCAATGAACCAAAGATGTACCAAAAATTAAAATTCTTTGGTGCGTAATATTGACCCCATTGATCATTCCACAATTTTGTTAGTGGAAAACGCGAGTCAACCCAATTCAATGCTTTATCGACTACGGGCGCGTCCGCCGGCAGTTTTTTCTCAACAAATGCCATAATATTTACGCCTCGCCTTTCTCATCTTTGCCGATGAGGATTTTAGTATCCGAAAGGTACATATGCCGTGGAACATCCAAGTTTTGCGGTGCTGGCTTGTTTTTATAAACCCGACCAGCCAGATCAAACGTCGACCCATGGCAAGGGCACAGAAAGCCACCACACCAATCGTCTGGCAAACTTGCTTGCGCGCCCGCCTCGAATTTTTTACTTGGCGAACATCCTAGGTGTGAGCAAATGCCAACGGCGACAAGAATATCTTTGTGCTCGACACGTGAGCGCGCTTGATTCTTGCAATAATCTGGCATCTCAAGCGCGTAAGGCTTATCAGATTTAGGGTCGGCAACAAATTCTTCCGTCTTCGCTAGACTCGACATCATTTCTGGGGTGCGTTTTAGTATCCAAACTGGCTTGCCGCGCCACTCAAACACCTTCATTTCACCCGGCTTTAAGTCGGAAATATCCGCCTCTACTGGCGCACCAGCCGCTTTAGCGCGCTCTGATGGCTGGAAAGTGCTGACGAGTGCCGTGGTTGCAGCGATTCCCGCTACGCCACCTGCCGCCGCCGTTGCAACCAATAAGCCACGACGGCCTGAGTCGACCTGCTTTTCGATACTCATACCAAAACCCCAATCTGTCAAAAATCAAAACTTAATGAAGCAAACCGATAATTCTTACAACCTTAAATTATAAAGGAGGCGGGTGTGGTTTTAAAGCAAAAGATGCGATTTGACGCCCCCATTGACACTATTTTCGAAAAAACACGGAAATATTAAAGGCATGGTCATGATTTATCGAGAAACATTGTCTTCAAACCACAAAGTTACCATTTTTCACAATTCTCTTTGCGTGAATACGCTATCCGGGCATTACTATGCTCCTGCTTGCTTTTGTAACATTAAAACAATGATGTAGTTTTCATTTTGAAAGGAATCGTGATGAGTATGATGAGCGAATTTAAGGAGTTTGCCTCTAAGGGAAACGTTGTTGATCTAGCCGTCGGCGTCATTATTGGTGCCGCATTTGGAAAAATCGTTGACTCTTTGGTTGCCGATGTCGTCATGCCTGTCGTGGGAAGAATATTTGGCGGACTGGATTTTTCTAACTATTACTTGGCGCTCAACGGTCAGGCGAGCGGCTTAACATTGGTGGAAGCAAAAAAGTTGGGAGCGGTACTCGCTTACGGCAACTTTATTACAATCTCCCTCAATTTCATTATTTTGGCATTCATCATTTTTCAAATGGTACGACTCTTTAACAAAATGAAAAAGGCAGAGCCAGTCGCCCCCGCTGCGGCTCCTGTGACACCAGAAGACGTAATCCTGTTACGTGAAATTCGCGACTCTTTACGCAAGTAAGTAGCGCATCGCCGCCGATCAAAAAAAATCGGCGGCAAAGTTTTAAACTGGATTTTCAATGTCTATAAATTGATGTTGAATGTCAAATGCCGCTTTGATACGCGCTGCGAGTGCTTGAACGCCAAATCGTTCAGTCGCATGATGCCCGCAAGCCAGATATGCGACGCCCATTTCGCGCGCAAGATGCACGGTAGGCTCTGAAATTTCGCCACTCAAATAAACGCTCGCGCCAGCGTCGATGGCATCATCAAACATGCTTTGTGCAGCACCGGTACACCAAGCAATTCTCCCCAGTTGTTGATTCGGATCACCAACTAGCATTGGCGTTCTGCCTAATTGCGCCTGTATACATTGCGCCAAGTCGCCCACATTTCTGATTGATTCGTTTTGCATTTTTCCGATCCAGCCTAATTTGTCTGCGCCGAATCGGGCATCCGAAACAAGCCCCAGTTTCTTCGCGAGCTGCGCATTGTTTCCCAGTTCTGGATGTGCGTCCAAAGGCAAATGGTAGGCAAACAAAGAGATGTCGTTTTGCAAGAGGAGTTTGAGCCGCTTTTGCTTTTGCCCCACGATACGAGCGTCTTCGCCGCGCCAGAAGTAACCGTGATGAACCAGAATCGCATCGGCATCTGCTTCAATCGCTTTTTCAATTAATGCTAGACTAGCTGTGACTCCGCTGACCAAGCGCTTGATCGCCGAGCGGCCTTCCACTTGAAGTCCGTTAGGGCAGTAATCTTTGAAACTTGTGACTTGCAGCTCATCAGCGAGAAATCGCGCCAGCACGTCTCGTTCAACCATTTTTTCATTCATCTTATTTCTCGATATGCGTCGTTTATGGCTTTTATTCTCACAAACCGCAACGGTGGGTTTGGCAATTTGGTTTATTGTAATCACCTTGAAGCCCGAGTGGTTGAACACTTCGCGCAGCGTCAAGCAACAGGTACAATTGACGCCATCGGCAATGATTCAAGAATCTGGCTCAGCGCCGATTCCTGCTGGCACTAGTTATCGCATCGCCGCAAAAAAAGCGATGGCTTCGGTGGTCAATATTAATACCGAAAAAGAGGCCAGTGTCCAACAGAATCCATTATTGAACGACCCCTTATTCAGGCGTTTCTTCGGTGATCAAATCCCGCAGCAGACGCAAAGAAAATCGAGCCTCGGCTCTGGTGTTATTGTTAGCCCACAAGGTTACATACTTACGAATAATCACGTCATCGAAGAGGCAGACGCCATCAATGTCTCGCTACCCGACGGGCGAAAAGCGGTGGCAAAAGTGGTGGGCACTGACCCGGACACTGACCTCGCGGTGATAAAAATTGATCTGCCCGACTTACCGGCGATCGTGTTCGGGCAAACTGAGCAGGCAAGCGTTGGCGATGTCGTGCTTGCAATCGGCAATCCATTTGGCGTTGGTCAAACGGTGACGATGGGTATTATTTCTGCCCTTGGTCGGAACGATGTTGGCATCAATACCTACGAAAACTTTATTCAAACAGACGCGGCAGTTAACCCTGGCAATTCAGGTGGCGCATTGGTTGACGTGAATGGCAATCTAATTGGCGTGAATTCAGCAATATTTTCGAGCAGTGGTGGGTCGCTAGGGATTGGCTTTGCGATACCCGTTTCAACCATCAAGTCGGTCATGGAATCGATTATCAGTAACGGTCAGGTCGTGCGCGGTTGGATTGGTGT
>JAIETO010000159.1 GCA_019745005.1 Burkholderiaceae bacterium | reverse complement strand
CACATGAAAGACGGCAAGTTAGACCACGTAAAACTGAAGAAGACCATCAGTACGGCGATGCGCATGCTCGACAACGTGATCGACATTAACTACTACGCGGTAAAGAAAGCACGCGACTCTAACCTGCGCCATCGACCAGTCGGTTTGGGCATTATGGGTTTCCAAGACTGTTTGCATATGATGCGTGTGCCTTACGCTAGCATGGAGGCTGTGCAGTTTGCTGACACGTCGATGGAAGCAGTGTGCTACTACGCCTATTTAGCCTCGTCTGAATTGGCGGAGGAGCGCGGTCGCTACAGTTCTTATAAAGGGTCACTGTGGGATCGCGGGATTTTGCCGCAAGATTCCGTGAAGCTTTTGGCTGAGGAGCGGGGTGGTTATTTAGAAGTTGATCAATCAGAAACGATGGATTGGTCAATTGTAAGAAATCGCATTAAACAATTCGGTATGCGTAATTCGAACTGCGTGGCGATTGCCCCAACGGCGACTATTTCCAACATCATCGGTGTCGCGGCCTGTATCGAGCCCACTTACCAAAATTTGTATGTCAAATCCAATCTCTCAGGTGAGTTCACGGAGATTAATGAATATTTGGTGCGGGATTTGAAGGATCGTGGATTGTGGGATGAGGTCATGATCTCCGACTTGAAATACTTTGACGGCAGCTTAGCAAAGATTGATCGCATTCCAGAAGACCTCCGCGCGCTGTATGCGACTGCATTCGAAGTCAGCCCCTCATGGCTGGTTGAGGCAGCGTCAAGACGTCAAAAATGGATTGATCAAGCGCAATCATTAAATATTTATATGGCAGGTGCGTCAGGTAAGAAATTGGATGAAACCTACAAGTTGGCTTGGTTACGCGGCTTGAAAACCACTTATTACCTCCGCACGATAGGCGCAACGCACACAGAAAAATCAACTACCAAAACCGGCGCGTTGAATGCTGTTGGGGTTGATGGCGGTCAGGGTGGCATGGCGGCAAGTGCCGCATCGGCAAATACCGAAGCAGATGGCCCAGCTTGTATGTTGAGACCTGGCGATGCTGGCTTTG
Organism: Burkholderiaceae bacterium; assembly: GCA_019745005.1. Taxonomy (GTDB): domain Bacteria; phylum Pseudomonadota; class Gammaproteobacteria; order Burkholderiales; family Burkholderiaceae_D; genus Undibacterium. The sequence continues at coordinate 4,952 of JAIETO010000159.1, read as the reverse complement.
AGGAATGCGAAGCTTGCCAATAAAAGCTTTAACGCTGAATTACCTTTCCAATAGTCTGGCTCGTTAATGTGGCCGTTGGAAAGGGAGACAACAGGGCAGCGGTAAACCACTGATCAATAAAAATAATTTAGGGAAAAAAATGCTTTCTTGGGATGATGAAATTGCGCCAACGGCGCCAGTAGGTCAAGCAACGGTCGGGACGTCAGGCTTGCGGCCGACGCCGCAAACGAACTTTGATCTGCCTGAACCGCGCTTACAAACACAGGCAATCGATTTAAATGTGGCCTTGAATCCTGCTTTGCTGACCAAGCCTAGCGTCGTCACGCCAGAGCTTGCGGCGAAACGCGTGAATGCTGCCGATAAGCGCATTATCAACGGGCAAACGGATGTCAACCAGCTCGTCCCGTTTAAGTACAAATGGGCTTGGGATAAGTATTTGGCGGGTTGTGCAAATCACTGGATGCCGCAAGAAATCAATATGCAGCGCGATATTGAGTTGTGGAAGAACCCCAATGGGCTGAGCGAAGACGAACGCCGTTTAGTGAAACGCAATTTGGGTTTCTTTGTTACCGCCGATTCTTTGGCGGCGAATAATATCGTGTTGGGAACCTATCGCCACATCACCGCACCAGAGTGCCGCCAGTATTTATTGCGCCAAGCGTTTGAAGAGGCGATTCACACGCATGCGTATCAATACATCGTTGAGTCCTTGGGCTTAGACGAGGCGGAGATTTTCAATGCCTACAATGAAGTTGAGTCGATTCGCGATAAGGATCAATTCCTGATTCCGTTTATTGATGTACTCACCGACCCTGCGTTTAAAACAGGGACAACAGAGGCGGATCAAACTTTGCTGCGCTCGTTAATCGTGTTTGCGTGTCTGATGGAAGGCCTATTTTTCTACGTCGGCTTCACACAGATTTTGGCGCTTGGTCGGCAAAATAAAATGATGGGCGCCGCTGAACAGTACCAATATATTTTGCGTGATGAATCGATGCACTGCAATTTCGGAATCGATTTGATCAACACGATCAAGATGGAAAATCCGCATTTGTGGACCGCTGCATTTCGCGACGAAATTAAATCGTTGTTTTTACGTGCAGTAGAGTTGGAATATCGTTACGCAGAGGATACAATGCCGCGAGGAGTGCTAGGCTTAAATGCACCAATGTTCAAAGGTTACTTACGATTTATCGCAAATCGTCGCGCACAACAAATTGGTCTTGATACGCTGTTCCCACAAGAAGAAAATCCCTTCCCGTGGATGAGTGAAATGATAGACCTGAAAAAAGAGCGCAATTTTTTTGAAACACGTGTTATCGAATATCAGACAGGTGGCGCGTTAAACTGGGAATAAAATTTTCAGTCAAACGCACACAAAAATGCGTAACGATGACATGATGAGTGAAACGCGAGAGGCTTCACAAAACTGAATGGACAGTTACAGACCGAAACAAATTGGTTCACGTTTGTCGCAACACCCGACGGGTTCGGGCGTTGCCCATTTTGTTTTTTTGAAGCACCTTAAGAAATAGATTACCGACGCCGGCATTAACAATGCGGGCGTTTTTTTTGGCCGTCGCGAACACAAGCGAGCTTGAACGTGAAAATAGATGCGCTGTTAAGCACGTTTTCAGTTGAGGTTGGTTTGCAAAGTATGGCGCGCAGCCAATAGGCTGAACTGCTGTGAGATTGGGGGAGAGCAGCGCTTCAGTGGGCCCGAATTCATTAGCGCAAACAAAAAGCATGTTTGTGCCGATGAATAATCCGCTTATCGGATGTTGAGCGGATTTTAACTTTATCTGAGCATTTCCATCTGATCTGAAGGAGAAATAAAATGGCAACAGCACCAAAACCACCAGAAGCAAAGAAACCGGCAGCGAAAAAAGCCGCCGCGAAACCAGCAGCGAAGCCTGCAGCAAAAGCAGCAGCCAAGCCAGCCGCTAAAAAAGCAGCAGCGAAGCCAGCAGCCAAGCCAGCCGCTAAAAAAGCAGCAGCGAAGCCAGCAGCCAAGCCAGCCGTGAAAAAAGCTGCAGCAAAGCCAGCAGCCAAGCCAGCAGCTAAAAAAGCAGCAGCGAAGCCAGCAGCCAAGCCAGCCGTGAAAAAAGCAGCAGCAAAGCCAGCAGCCAAGCCAGCAGCTAAAAAAGCAGCCGCTAAGCCAGCAGCTAAGCCAGCCGCTAAAAAAGCAGCGGCGAAGCCAGCAGCAAAACCAGTCGCTAAAAAAGCAGCAGCAAAGCCAGCAGCCAAGCCAGCCGCTAAAAAAGCAGCAGCGAAGCCAGCAGCCAAGCCAGCCGCTAAAAAAGCAGCAGCAAAGCCAGCAGCCAAGCCAGCCGCTAAAAAAGTAGCAGCGAAGCCAGCAGCAAAACCAGCCGCTAAAAAAGCAGCAGCAAAACCGGCAGCAAAGCCAGCAGCCAAGCCAGCCGCTAAAAAAGCTGCAGCCAAGCCAGCAGCAAAGGCAGCGGCAAAGCCAGTGGCCAAAGCAGCAGCGAAGCCAGCAGCAAAAAAGGCAGCGACACCTGATGCGAAAACGGTGGTCAGCCCAACAGCAGCTTGGCCTTTCCCAACCGGAACTCGGCCAGCGTAAGCTAGCCCTCTCGGTTGCCTGATTTGTTTTCAGGCACAATACCCACTGTATGAATTTCATGCAGTGGGTTTTTTTTAGGGGAATGTTTGATGCTGCAAAGCATACTGAATTTTGTGATTGACACGGTGGCGGGTCTATTTGCAGGCTTTTTGCTGGTTCGCTTTTGGATGCAAGCGCAACGTGTTCGGCCCCCGATGGGTTTGGCGCAATCTATTTTTCAACTGACGGATTGGTTGGTGCACCCTCTGCGCCGCATTGTCCCTGGCTTTTCTGGTTACGATTGGGCGAGCTTGGTGAGCGCGATGTTGGTTGCCGTCGTTTCAATAGGCCTTGAATTTCTAATTCAAGGGGCATTTTCTTTGCCTTTGATATTTACCTTCGCGACCCTGCGATTCTTCCAATGGATACTGTACGGATTTATGGCTTTGCTAGTGCTTGAAGCGATCTTTAGTTGGGTTAACCCAAGTGCGCCTTTCGCCCCTTTTATCCGCGCCTTGAATGCGCCTATTCTTTCGCCTTTGCGCAAGTTGATACCGCCCCTAGGTGGCATCGATTTTTCGCCTATGGTCGCTTTGATTGTGCTTCAAGTGATTAATCGAATTTTGACGGAATTAGCGCCAAGCCTATTGCGGATTTGATCTTCCGAGCGCAGCAGTAGATTGCCTAATCACGAGCTGGGTTTGCAGCATCTCGCGTCGCAATGGCAGTTCTGCGTTCTTGATGCGTGCCACCATGACTTGCGCCGTCAGTACGCCGATCTCATATTTTGGTTGTGCAATTGTGGTCAAGCGTGGTGTGCTAAACGAGGCCAAGGCGATATCGTCATAGCCAACCACAGACAGCTCGGTGGGGATCTGAACACCAGCTTGCTGTGCCGCGCACAAGCCACCGATTGCCATTAGATCATTGCTAACAAAAATAGCGCTCGGGCGTTTCTTTAGCGCGAGTAATTGTTGGAATGCAGTGAAACCGCCTTGGCTGGTAAAGTCGCTATGCGCTAAAAATTCATCTTGAAAAGGCACATTCGCTTCTTGCAGCGCGCGCAGGTAGCCGTGCACCCGATCCCCACTGGGTAGCAAAGTTTTTGGGCCCGCGACACAAGCAATGTCGGTGTGGCCAAGTTCGAGCAAATGTTTAGTCGCAAGATAACCGCCTTGCTCGTGATCAGATTCAATGAAGTCCGCAGCCAGACCCGGGACTTCGCGATCAACCAACACTTTGGGGATCGCCTCGTCGGACAATAGTTGATTAAGTTCGTCGTCTGAACCTGAAGCCACAATGATTAAGCCATCAATACGTTTTTCCATCAAAACCCGCGTGTAGGCCGCTTGCTTTTTTGGGTCGTCATACGAGTTGCATAGAATGATGTTGTATCCCAGTTTGAACGATTCGTCTTCTATACCCTGAATAATTTCTGCAAAATAGGGGTTTGAATTATTCGGGATCATCATCCCCAAGGTGTGGGTTTTATCGTTCTTTAGGCTACGCGCAACGGCGCTAGGAATATAGCGTAGTTCGTCGATCACGCTCAGCACGCGCTCGCGGGCGTCAGCGCTAACGACTCGCGTATTATTGATAACATGTGAAACGGTAGTGGTGGAGACGCGCGCTTTCTCGGCGACTTGCTTCATTGTTGCCATAAATCCTGCCTTTCATGCACGAGATTATGCGGCATTGGCGGCGTAGATAAGCAAAATTTTTATAATTTAATGATACAAATTGTGTCAGTGCGGCGAGAATCATCAAGCCAAAAATAGGACTAACGCAAAATTGTATTGACTAGGCGCGAAGCTGCAGGCAGTACGAGTGGTGCGGCAAGGGGAGGCAAGCAAACCACCTTTTATTTTGCGTGGATCCTCAACGAAAAGTAAATTTGGAGAAGAAAATTGATAGACCTCATTATTCGTCGCGCGAGTTTGGTTGATGGCCGGTGTGATGTGGATCTCGCCATCCATGACGGACGCTTTGTGCAACTTGCGCCCAAGCTCCAATTGGTGGCCGCGAATGAAATCGACGCCGAAGGCAATCTCGTCGCCGCGCCATTTGTTGATGCACACTTTCACATGGACGCCACACTCAGTTATGGCCTACCTCGGGTTAATCAATCCGGTACTTTGTTAGAAGGGATTGCCTTGTGGGGCGAATTGAAACCCCAGTTAACACAAGACGCGATTGTCGAAAGGGCGATGCGTTATTGCGATTGGGCGGTGGGACGCGGCCTGCTGGCGATTCGCTCTCACGTCGATATCTGCGATGACCGTTTGCTGGCCGTAGAAGCTTTGCTGCACGTCAAAAAACAAGTGGCTCCCTATTTGGATTTGCAGTTGGTGGCCTTCCCACAAGATGGCGCCTTACGCAGCCCAAACGC
>JAIETO010000242.1 GCA_019745005.1 Burkholderiaceae bacterium | reverse complement strand
CTATCGGGCAAATTATTGATGCGCACGGCAACATCGACGTGTTCATCGAGCAAATTCACCATACGGTCTAGGCAATTTACGCGCATGGTGATTTCTGGGTATTCGCGCATAAATTCAAGCAGCACGGGTAACAGATGTTGTCGCCCAAATCCTATGGGTGCCGTGACGTGTAACTCGCCTTTGGGCATGCGGTATTCGCCCATCACCGTGTCGTCGGCGTCGCGTAATTCGTCACTCACGCGTTGGCAGGCTTCAAAATAATCTTTTGCCGCCTCTGTCAGCACGACTTGGCGCGTAGAGCGTTCAAACAAACGCACACCTAGCGACTCTTCTAATTCGGCAACCTTGCGGCTGACGGTAGCCAGCGGCAGCCCAAGGGCACGCGAGGCCGCCGAGAAGCCGCCGGCACGTGCAACAGCAATGAAGACGCGAATTGATTCCAGCTTGTCCATAGGTTCTCATTTTTCGAGAAGGTGTTAACTGATTTTGCCAGCTAGGCAGGCGTGAGTCGCTTGTCTAAGATGCGGTCACTGCCTCGGCAATGCAGCTTAGCGCAGAACTCTACCACCCTCAACTATTTAGGAAAACTGATCATGAAAACTTCATTGAAAAGCTTGTTCATCGCTACTACCGCAACACTTGTTGCCGTTGCTTCTTTGGTCGCCTTTGCTGCGTCCGACAACCAACCTTCTGTCAACGTACCTGTCACTAAAATCCAGTTTGGCCCAACCGGCGTAAAAGATGGCAAAACAGGCGAACTCTTAGCTGGCCCAGTGTATGGCAACCTCGGCAAAGGCCCACACGGTACTTTTATTCGCATGCCTGCTGGCTTCGTTAGCCCTGTGCACAATCACACTGGCGCATATTGGGGCATCGTAATTAGTGGCGTGGCTGCGAATGGCTTGCCCGGTGCCGCTGACGTGGAATTGCCTGCGGGTTCTTACTGGTACCAAAAAGGCGGTGAAGCGCACGTAACAAAGTGCCTCGCAGGCCACGAGTGTTTATTCTTCATCAGCCAAGACACACCGTTTGACTACGTCGCTGTACCAAAAAAATAATTTGTCTGCCTACCGAGCTGCAATCCACACCGTAGTGGATTGCGCTTTGTTTTTGGCGTGAAGGAATACACCATGAAGTTGTACATCGATGAACAAGGTAATGGCCCAACCGTCGTAATGCTGCACGGCCTTGGCGGCTCGGCAAATAGTTTTGAGGCGCAAGCCAATGCGCTAGCAAGTAGTTATCACATCATTCGCCCCGATCTGCCTAGTTCTCCACGATCAACTGGCGCATTGCCACAATCTTTAGAGGCGTTGGCGGATCAATTAGTCGATCAGCTTTCTGAAATTGCGCCTCATGCGCATTGGGTAGGGCACTCGATGGGTGCAGCCGTTTGCCAATGGGTCGCGGCAAAATATCCAGAGCGTGTTACTTCGCTGGCACTGATCAACCCTTTCTACGAAGCACCACCTCCAGTGAAAGAGGCTTTAACGCAGCGCGCATTGCGGGTTCGCGCACAAGGCATGGCGGAGTTTACCGATGAATATTTAGGTGTCGCCTTAGCGCCAGAAAGCGCGACAATACAACCTTCTGCACGCGCCTATTTGCGCGAATCTTTGCAGGGAACCGCACCCGAAACTTACGCGGCCTACTGCGAACTTCTAGCGACACACAAGGCGCCTGCGCTGAGTTCACTCAATATGCGCACGATGATTGTGACGGGTGACCGTGACACTATCGCGCCATTAGCACTGGTTGAACGCATGCGCACTGGTCTGTCTTTAGCCACCTTGAGTGTGCTACCAGCTTGCGGACATTGGTCGCCCTTAGAGGCACCTTACGAATTAACCGCGCTGCTACGCGAGCATTTTGAGGCGCGGTAAAAATCTGAGTGAGTATAAAAAGCAAAAGCTTCGACGCGGAGGCGCGGAGGACGCGGAGAATGCGTTGTTTTCCTCTGCGCCCTCTGCGCCTCTGCGCCTCTGCGGCGAGATTTTAATCATAAAAATATCGACAGTTTTAACGCTGCCAAACGGGTACAGCAATGCGTTTGGCACGACGCGCCAAGGCGATGGTCACCGCAGTGCTAATCACCAACAAAATCAGCGTGATGGCCGAACCTTCCAATCCAAACGCGCCGCCAGTGAGCCAATCTGGGCCACTCAGTTTTCCGAACACAAGCCCGTTTTTAACCACTTGGCCAGATACGTTGATGGAGAAAATACCGTCTTGCGTGAAATTCCAAGCGGCATGCAAAGCAACGCACATCCATAAGCGCCCCGTCAATAAAAACGCCGCGCCGAGCAACGCGCCCAGCGCCACAATATTGGCAAAGCTTAACCACGTGATGTGGTCATTCATTAAATGCAGTACGCCAAAAAGTATCGACGTCAGCGCCAAGGTGAAGTAGCTGCCTAGATACTCCTGCAGCACACGGAAAATCACGCCGCGTACTACTAACTCCTCGATCATGCCGACAATCAAATGCAACATCAGTGGCACTGCAACCACGGCAAGTGGAGAAATGCCTTGCACTTCATACGCGCCCAGCCACATCAGTGCGCCAACGGCGAGGGCAATTAATGCACTGCCTATGCCAAAACCAAGGAAGAATTCAGAGACTGCACCAGTGCGTGCCAGTTCAGTGGGGACGCGTTTTTCAATGTTCCGCATCACCCAAATGTATGTCACATACGCTACGCAAGCGGCCACTAGTTGACCACAACGCACGAAAATTTTCTCATCAAAAAACCGCGTGGCAGCCGCTTGTAATAATAAAAATGGCAGCATAAAAGCGAGTACTGGGAGCACCATGCGCGTGAGCGGAAATTGCAAAAAACGATGGGCTAGTGTCGGCCGAAAGGTGGGGTAGATTTGGATCATAATAAATAAGAGTTCGAGGTAATTGTTTTTTCGATTGAGCTGTTTTGCTGTCGCCAAAGTTGGGCGTCAGCACGAATACCAACGCCGCCACTCTAGCCAGCATCAATTGGCACAACAAGCGCCATGCGACCAAATGCGAAATTGCGGGAATAGATGACGGTGTAAGAGGGGCGCACCAAAAAAACTTGCCTATGTGCATGCTTGGTCTATAGTAGATTCTTCGCCTACGCAACAAAGTTTGAACTTAAGCAAATGAAAGCTATCGCCCCAGGAACCGTTGTATTCCACCGCCATCGTGGTTATGGCGTGCTCACGGCTGTGAATTTGCTCACGGGCTGGGTGGCGGCGCGCTTTGGCAATGAGGCGCGGGTGTTGGATATCAATTTATCTTGCGACGACTTGCAACACGCCGACGGCGAGGCAATTTTGTTTCGCCGTGCGCCACCAGACCGCATGCCGCATGCGCGCTTAATGGCGATGGTGCGCGCCTTGCACGATGCGGGGTATCAGCGTTTGTATTTGTACACCTGGCCTAACCCTTCTGGCTTACATTGGCGCTGGCAACTGTTTACCGGACAACGGCTTTGGATGCAAAGACCATGGCGTGAAGGCTGGTACGGCAGCGGTGCCGATTACAACTTTAACCCCGTGATGGGATGGGGTGATGCGCCGGGGGCTAGCACCGACGAATTAGTGCATGCGTTGGCGCGGTTCGACCCCAGCGGGTTGGCGAATGCCATAGGGCGCGATGAAGACCACACCACGTGGTTCGCAACCGTATGCGACAAATTGCTGCCTGATTATGCGTATAGCTTGGGCGCCAGTATGCCGACCAATGTTCCGTCGAAAAATTTAATTTCACGTGCTACTCACGAGCTGTCGCGGGATTTACCGATTATCGCGGTACGCCAATTTATTGCGCCGTACGGCGGCAAGGCGCTTTCCTTTCCGCCTGGTTGGCCACAATTTTGGTACGCAGCGTCTTCTCACGCTGAAAGCAGGCGAGACCCAATTGTGCGACACGACTTAATTCCCACGCATCGCCAACTGCCAATTGACCTTGAATAGCTGGGCGTGTTCACGCCATGCTTTGTTAATCTATTTTTACGACGGTCTTGGGTTTGCAGGCGAACGCATGCACTAAAAAGAATATTCCCAAATAAATGTTCGCATCGCCCCCCGCCCATATAGCACCCCAAGGCGCAGGACCGTACGCAGAGAGTGGTGTCAGGAGCATCAGCAACACTGGATTAAAAAAGATGCTCCAGCGCGGAAACGGGGTTTGTCCTCGCCAAACGGCAAGGGCGAGCACGAACCCAGCAACATACCCGGGTGCGACTGCGATGTAGTACGCCCAATTCCAATAGTCATTTATGGAACTCAAAATCATCTGGCATGTAGCACTTGCATCAACACAAGTACGTAACACCAACGCCCTGGCGATCCACAGCACGTGCACAGCACCTAGACCGATCATCGAAAAAAGAGCGAGCGCCATCATCCAGCGTCTGGTCGTGTAATGGACGATATGATTGCCGATTACCGAAAATCCCAACACACAAAACCACGCGGCAAGCAAGCCAAGCAAACCACCCAAGTGGAGTCGCCACAAGGGCGATTCGCGCACTACCGCCAACATACCGCTTCGAAAATCACTCGCTGCTCCGAAGTGACCGTACATCAGCATGTCTCCAACAAAAAACAGTAAGGCACCTACTGCGCCGAAGTATATTGAACTAGCATAAAAAGCAGGATTGAAAGCGGTCTTTGTCATAGCAAATCCTTCAACGAGGTGGAATGGCTAAAGTATCTTTTTGCAAGCGCCGTCGTTGAAGCTTTGCGACGAACTAAGAGAAAAACGCGATGAAACACGTTGGAAGGGATTGAATGGCGATCAGGCGTTGATGCTTCTGAGGGATAAGCACATTGCTTGCCCGGGGCTTTTAGACTCGATTCCCTCCGTGAGCCTATTCGCAAGACGCCCAGCTTAAACGTTGAGTCAATTAAGCAGTTTGTGGCGACTGATAGGCATACTGCCGTTTTTTTATCTTTTTTCTGGCTAATTGCGCTTAATCATAGGTCAATACGCATTTTTACTCCGCCAAGTATTTCAATTTTTCTTCGTGAATCAAGCAGTTTGCCTTACACCGAAATTGTCGACGTGGGGTTCTCTGCATAATCCACTAGTTTTTGAAACGCCGTGCGGAAATACAGTTCGTAGCTATCTTGTTCAACATAGCCTAAATGCGGCGTCGCCAACACGTTAGGGCGATGTAGCAAAGGATGTTGCAGCGGCACGGGTTCTTGTTCGAACACATCAATCGCCGCAGACCCGGGGCGCCCATGATCTAGCGCCGACACCAAGGCATTTGGGGCGATCAATTCTGCGCGACTTGTGTTGACGAGGAGTGCGTCAGCTTTCATCTTCAAGAGATCATCCAAAGTCACGATTCCGCGCGTGGCGTCATGCAAACGCAAGTGCAAAGACAGGACATCCGCCTCTTGAAAAAAAGCGTCTTTTGTCGTGCTAGTTTGATAGCCTTCTTGTTGGGCGCGGGCGCGACTTTCCGCGCTGCCCCAGACCACTACCTGCATGCCAAACGCTTTGCCAAATGCGGCGACGCGTGAGCCGATTTTGCCGAAACCCCAAATTCCTAAGCAACGACCGCGTAGCACGCGGCCTAAGCCGTTGTGTTGACTTTGCATGGAAGCGGTTTGCCATGTGCCATTTTGCAAGTTAGCCGCGTAGCCCACAATTTTGCGCGATGTCGCAAGAATCAGCGCCCACGTGAGCTCTGCGGGTGCGGTGGGGTCGCCGCTGCCATCTAGCAAGGCAATGCCGCGCTCTTTGGCGGCGGCGATATCGACGTGAGCGCCAAATTTGCCAGTTTGCGCAATGATTTTGAGCTTGGGTAATTTGTTGAGCAGCGGGCGTGGCAAGGCAGTGCGTTCGCGTATCAGCACCAAGGCGTCAAACGGGGCAAGGCGTATGGCAAGTTGCCCAATACCCACGGCGCTATGGTGGAAAACCTTGACGTCATGACCCGCCAGCAGCGAAAAGCAGGGCAAGTGGCGTACCACGTCTTGGTAATCGTCCAAAATCGCAATTTTCATCGTTTATATTCTCTTTCTC
>JAIETO010000283.1 GCA_019745005.1 Burkholderiaceae bacterium | reverse complement strand
TCTCTGGACTACGTTGCTCGTCCTAGCAACGTGGAGGTTGCGTCGTCCTCGCGCCTTGCCAGAAAGCCAGAAAAACGCACACTCGAACCTGTCCAACCGCCGTTTCTAGGTTCAAATTGAAAACTGATTTTACTCTTAAGTTTCTTTATTTCTTTGCCTGACACAAATTAAAACACGCAATCTACTTTCTCTATCAGGAGCCTCAAAATGGATTATCAAAATATTCTTGTTGATGTAAAAGAAAAGGTGGGCATCATCACGCTCAACCGCCCTAAAGCCTTAAACGCGCTGAACGATCAGCTCATGGACGAACTAGGGCATGCCCTCAAAAGCTTTGAGCAAAATGAGCACATCGGCTGCATCGTCATTACGGGTAGTGAAAAAGCGTTTGCGGCGGGCGCCGATATTGCCGCCATGGCGAATTACAGCTATATGGACGCCTACAAAGGTGATTACATCACGCGTAATTGGGAACAGTTGCGGCAAATTAGAAAGCCTGTCATCGCAGCTGTGGCGGGTTTTGCTTTGGGCGGCGGATGTGAGCTGGCCATGATGTGTGATTTTATTATTGCTGCCGAAAACGCAAAGTTTGGTCAACCGGAAATCAAATTGGGTACCTTGCCAGGTGCCGGGGGTACGCAACGTTTGCCACGTGCAATCTCCAAAGCAAAAGCCATGGACATGTGTTTAACGGCGCGCATGATGGACGCCATTGAAGCAGAGCGCGCAGGCTTGGTGTCGCGTATCGTACCGCTCGATAATTTAATGGAAGAAACGCTAGCGGTAGCAAATACCATCGCGTCTATGTCGCAGCCCGTGGTGATGATGATTAAAGACGCCGTGAATCGAGCGTTTGAGAGCGGCCTCAGCGAAGGCATGCACTACGAGCGCCGTTTGTTTCACAGCAGCTTTGCCACTGAGGACCAGAAAGAGGGCATGCGCGCGTTTCTTGAAAAACGTCCCGCGAATTTTGTGAACAAATAAACGTTCAGTGAAGACGAAATGTTTTGGTGCAGCTTTTTCGACCTGCTTGCTGGTGTAAAAAGTCAGAAAATTTAGCACGTTGATTGGCGTGGGCGGATACACGCAGCCATCAATACATCGATTTTTCCCACATAACGCATCGTTATTCATGACTTATCGTCGATGAATCAACGTCTATAATCCTGTCATTCCATAAGGAAAAAAGTATGAGCAAGACCACCCACTTTGGCTATACCACAGTTGAGGAAGAGCAAAAAGTACACAAAGTCGCCGAAGTGTTTCATTCGGTTGCGGCGAAGTACGACGTTATGAACGATTTGATGTCGGCTGGTCTTCATCGTGTATGGAAGCTTTTTACGATTGCACAAGCGGGCGTGCGCCCTGGCTTTAAAGTGTTGGACATTGCAGGTGGTACTGGCGATTTAGCAAAAGAATTTGTGAAGCAAGCAGGCAGCACCGGTGAGGTGTGGCACACCGATATCAACGAATCGATGCTGCGGGTAGGACGTGATCGGCTATTGAATAAAGGGCTGCTTACCCCAACATTACTTTGTGATGCAGAGAATTTGCCGTTCGACGACAACTATTTTGACCGCATTAGCGTGGCATTTGGTTTGCGCAACATGACGCATAAAGATCAAGCGCTGGCAGAAATGCGCCGTGTTTTGAAACCGGGTGGAAAATTGTTGGTGTTGGAATTCTCTAAGGTGCCGGATGCGTTGAAGAAGCCCTACGATTTGTACAGTTTTAAAGTCTTGCCATGGTTGGGAAAAAAAATCGCCAACGATGCAGATAGTTATCGGTATTTAGCAGAGTCGATACGCATGCATCCCGATCAAGAAAGTCTTAAGACGATGATGCAAGATGCGGGTTTCGATAAGGTTGACTACTTCAATTTAACGGCAGGCGTCGCCGCCCTGCATGTGGGCACAAAGTTGTAGAGTGCGTCATCGTTGTGCGTCATCGTTTGGTATTGCTCAAGCGTTGCTTGATTTTTGTTTGAAGGCTGTTTTTGCTGCATTGGTATTTTTGTAGGTTGAACTCGGAGAGAATAAATGAAGAAAAGTGTGATTGCGTTAATGCTTATTGCAGGCGCGTTTGCTTTGAATGTGTCTGATGTACAAGCCAAACGATTCGGTGGTGGCGGCTCAATTGGCAAGCAGTCGCCGAATGTGTCGCGCCAAGCGACGCCGCCAACGGCTGCACCAGCCGCAAGCCAAGCGAAAGCCGCTACGCCCGCAGCCGCACCTGCTGCAGCCGCGCCTAAGCCAGCAACCCCGTGGAAAGGCATTGTTGGAGGCTTGATCGGTGGCGCTTTGCTGGGAGCGATGTTTTCGTCCTTAGGTTTAGGCGCAGGTTTAGCGAACGCGCTTGGCTCGATCATTCCTTTATTGCTTTTAGGTGGCATCGCATTTTTCTTGTACAGAATGTACCAAAGCCGTAAGGCTGGCTCAAATGCTGGGGCGGCGAGTTTTTCCCAACCAGCGTTCGCTGGCATGCCATCAAACTCAGTACCAGAAATAGGTTCGCGGATTGAGCCAGCGGTTGCCAAAACGGGTTCATCTGCGGGATTCCAATCTGCCTTGGAAAGCACTTCAGGTGGGACATCGGTAGGCGCGAATTCAGCCAATGATGCTGGGACATGGACTATTCCCGCCGACTTTGATGTGCCCGCTTTCTTGCGCCACTCAAAGACCTACTTTATTCGTCTGCAAGCCGCGTGGGATAAGGCGGACATTAGCGATATTCGTGAATTTACAACAGGTGAAATGTTTGCCGAGATTAAGTTGCAAATTCAAGAGCGTGGTGCCACGGCCAACGTGACCGATGTGGTGTCTATTGATGCAGAAATGTTGGGCATAGAGACTGTCGGCAATGAGTATTTAGCTAGTGTGAAGTTTAGCGGCATGATCAAAGAAGCCGCTGACGCGCCAGCCGAAGCGTTTAAAGAAGTTTGGAATTTGTCAAAACCAGCCGATGGTTCAGGTGGATGGGTGTTGGCAGGCATTCAACAACTCTAGAGAATGCTGCGAACTTTGGTGTAAGACGATGCAGGTCGCGCCAATTCGAACCTGAAGGCTTGTACAGATGATGGGATTAAGCCTTCGTATTGATGTGTCGGGTTATTATCGCCTCGTTTCACTCTGTCGATAAGCTGTTAAACTTGGAACCGCCCATGAAATTTCATGGGCGGTTTTTTATTAGCGGCGTTTGCAATGATCCCCATCTCCACTCCCTTTATTCAATTTGTTAATCATTTGCTCGCCAAAGAAAAATGGGCGAGCGCAAAACTGCAAGCCCATGCCAACAAAATTGCCTGCTTCGACCTGCAAGCTGTTTCATTGCGCGTAAAAATAGGGGCGGACGGCATGCTTGAAAGTGCGACGGAAGATGCGCCAGCAAATGTCACCATACGCATAAAATTGAGTGACCTGAGTCAAATTCTGCAGCAGCGCGACAAGGCTTTTTCCTACGTCAAAATTGATGGTGACGCAGATTTGGCGAATACCATTTCCTACTTGAGCGACAACTTGCGCTGGGAAGTTGAAGAAGACTTAAGCCGTGTGGTGGGCGACTTAGCGGCAGTGAAACTGGTTTCGGGGGCAAAAGCGCTGACGGAGAGCCTCAAGCGCACACAACAGTCAGTGCAAGAAAACTTAGCCGAATATTTTTTGGAAGAAAACCCCATGCTGGTGCGCCCAGCGGCAATCAAAGGATTTGGTGAACAAGTGACGCAACTGCGCGACGATGTAGAAAGATTCATGAAGCGTTTAGAAAAAATCGAAAGGTCGCGCAAATGATAGTGAAGTCCTTGCGCATATTGAAGATACTTCGTGTCGCCTTGCGGTATGGCATTGATGAAATCGCGATGTCGGGCTTGCCCGTACCTGGCACGGCACGCTTTATTCAAAGGCTTTTGTTTTGGCGCGATTTGACGGCACCACGTGGTGAACGCTTACGCAAAGCTTTGGAAGAACTCGGCCCCATTTTCGTCAAATTTGGTCAAGTGTTGTCCACGCGGCGTGATCTGATGCCGCCCGATATTGCCGACGAGCTCGCCAAGCTACAGGACCGCGTTCCCTCATTTGACCCTGATTTAGCGATTGCGCAAATCGCAAAATCACTTGGCGCCCATCCAGATCAATTATTTGCGAGTTTTGATCGTATTCCCGTTGCGTCAGCGTCGATTGCTCAGGTGCATTTTGCGATGTTGAAAGATGGCCGTGAGGCGGCGGTAAAAGTGCTGCGGCCCGGCATGAAGGATGTAATCGATAACGATATCGCGCTGATGCAAATTGCAGCGGGATGGTTAGAGCTGCTATGGGCCGATGGCAAGCGCTTAAAGCCGAAGGAAGTCGTGGCGGAGTTCGATAAGTACTTGCACGACGAGCTTGACCTTATGCGGGAAGCGGCGAACGGTAGCCAGTTACGACGCAACTTCGCTGAATCCGATTTGTTGCTGGTGCCAGAAATGTTTTGGGACTTTTGTTCATCGTCTGTGATTGTGATGGAGCGAATGAAAGGCATTCCCATTTCGCACACTACCGCTTTAGTGGAAGCGGGGGTCGATTTACAAAAATTGTCGCGCGATGGCGTGACGATTTTCTTCACGCAGATTTTCCGCGATGGCTTCTTTCATGCGGATATGCACCCTGGGAATATTTTAGTATCCACCGACCCCGCCACGTTTGGTCGTTACATCGCACTGGATTTTGGGATTGTCGGCACGCTCAACGATTTTGATAAAGATTATTTGTCGCAAAATTTCTTGGCGTTTTTCAGACGCGATTACAAGCGTGTGGCAGAAGCACATATTGAGTCGGGTTGGGCACCGAAAGAAACCCGTATCGACGAATTAGAGGCGGCCGTACGTGCTTGCTGCGAGCCGATTTTTGATCGACCGCTGAAAGATATCTCGTTTGGGCAGGTGCTGTTGCGCCTCTTCCAAACCTCGCGTCGATTCAATGTCGAGGTGCAACCTCAATTGGTGTTGCTGCAAAAAACCTTGTTAAACATCGAGGGCTTGGGACGACAACTTGACCCGGAACTTGACTTGTGGAAAACCGCGAAACCCTATTTGGAACGCTGGATGAGCGAGCAAATTGGTTGGCGCGGCTTGCTCGATAAATTGAAAACGGAAGCGCCGCGCTATAGCCACATCTTCCCGCAATTGCCCCGTTTGGCGCATCAAGCGCTTACTCGCGCTGCTGATGCAGGCACTAACGAAGCGCTGATGGCCGCTTTGCTGCACGAACAGCGCACCACAAACCGCTTGCTTCGCACCATCATGTATTTTGTTGGCGGTATGCTTGCCGGTGCACTGTTAGCGCAATTCGTTTTGCAGTTTTTCGATTTTTCTTTCTGATCGCTTCACGTCATACAAAGTGCAATGACTATCGTTGATGATTCTGAGAAATGACTTCATTTACACGCCAACCCGCTGACTTAGCCGCATTTTGGGATGAGCGTTTTGAAGCGCAATTTATGCCTTGGGATCAAGCGGGCGTGCCGCCTGATTTGCTCGGCTTCGTTGCGACAAACACTGCGCCTTTAACGACCCTCATTCCTGGTTGCGGCGCTGCGTATGAATTGGCCTTGTTTGCGGAACAGGCTTGGCCAGTGACCGCAATCGATTTCTCCAACGCTGCTGTGATCTTGGCGAAGAAGCTCAACCCTGCCTGGGCACACCTCGTGCAAGAGGCGGACTTCTTTTCGTATCAACCTGCAAAGCCGATTCAATTGATTTACGAACGCGCTTTCTTTTGCGCATTGCCGCCAGAAAAACGGCCAGAAATCGTTGCCCAATGGCTGAACTTGCTGGCATTCGGAGGCCTAATAGCAGGGTTTTTCTTTATCAATGATGATGCTGCGGCGGGTAAGCGCGGCCCACCGTTTAGCGTGGTAATGGCGGAATTGCGCTCGCTGATGGAACCGCATTTCGACTTGTTGGAGCATCGCCCAGCAAGCGGCTCCATCGCGGTATTTCAGGGCAATGAACATTGGATGGTGTGGCGCAAACGCGCATAAATAATAGGGAGAGGCGCAATGCAAGAGAAACAAAGCAGTCCTGTGTGTGTGGTCGTA
>JAIETO010000172.1 GCA_019745005.1 Burkholderiaceae bacterium | reverse complement strand
CTATTGCGCATACGGCCAGGAGAAAAAGTGCCGGTAGATGGCGTGATCACCGAGGGTGGCAGCGCGGTCGATGAATCGATGTTGACTGGCGAACCTATGCCGGTCACGAAACGAGCAGGTGATAAGGTAATAGGTGCAACACTCAATACCAGTGGCGCACTAGTCATGCGTTCTGAGCGTGTTGGCTCTGCCACCATGCTCTCGCAAATTGTGCAGATGGTCGCACAAGCGCAACGTTCCAAAGCACCGATGCAAAGAATGGCCGACGTGGTCGCCGGTTATTTCGTCATGACGGTGATCCTTATCGCGATGCTGACTTTTTTTGGATGGGGATTTTTTGGCCCTGAACCGCGTTGGGTGTTCGGCTTAATCAACGCCGTCTCGGTATTGATTATCGCTTGCCCCTGTGCCTTGGGATTGGCAACGCCGATGTCTATCATGGTGGCGACCGGCCGTGGTGCAACGCAAGGGGTGCTGTTCCGGGATGCCACTGCCATCGAAAATCTACGCAAGGTTGACACTTTGATAGTTGATAAAACCGGTACTCTCACAGAAGGCAAACCGGCTTTTGATAAGGTGATTCCAAACCAAGGCTACCAAGAAGATGAGGTGTTGCGACTTGCCGCCAGCCTCGACCAAGGCAGTGAGCATCCCTTGGCCGACGCCATAGTGCGGGCGGCGCGCGAGCGTCAACTGGTGCTGGACAAACCAGAGAATTTTAATTCCGAGTCTGGCATAGGGGTGCGCGGTCTTTTAGGAGGTCGTGAACTGGCGCTTGGCAACACTGTGTTAATGCAACAACTTGGCGTGCCTGTGGAAAGCTTGCTGTCTCAAGCGGAAACCTTACGTGCGGTAGGTGCCAGTGTGATGTATTTGGCCGTCAATAAACAATTGGCGGGCTTGCTGGCCGTGTCTGACCCGGTCAAGCAAAGTACACCGGAAGCCTTGGCGACATTGAAAGCAAGCGGAATACGACTCATCATGGCCACTGGAGATGGGCTGACGACAGCAAAAGCGGTTGGTAGTCGTCTCGGTATAGATGAAGTATTTGGTGAGGTCAAACCACAGGACAAGCTCATTTTAGTTGAACGTTTGCAAAAAGAAGGTCGCGTGGTTGCCATGGCTGGCGATGGAATCAATGACGCACCAGCTTTGGCAAAAGCCGATGTGGGTATCGCAATGGGTACGGGGACTGACGTAGCGATGAATAGTGCGCAGATTACATTAGTCAAAGGGGATTTGCGCGGGATTTCGGTGGCACGCTCATTATCAGATGCGACGGTACGCAATATGAAACAAAATCTTCTGTTTGCTTTTCTGTATAACGCTATGGGAATTCCTGTCGCAGCGGGTCTGTTATACCCGATAACTGGTTGGTTGTTATCGCCCTTAATTGCAGCCCTAGCGATGAGCTTAAGCTCTGTATCGGTGATTAGCAACGCTTTACGGTTGAATTGGCCAAACTGGCAGAAACACTGAACAATATGCTGGCACGTCTTGAGGAATCCTTTCAAAGACTGAAGGATCTTTCTTTTTACTTGGCACATGAATTACGTACACCGATTAGCAATCTGATGACACAAACACAGGTGGTGTTGCAGGGCAAGCGCATCAAAAGCCGTTTACGTTCAAGGACTTAAAAAAGGTATTGTAAGCGCATGGAAATTAAGGTTTACTGTTCCTCTTGATAGAGGGAGCAGTAAATGGAAAACAGTATTCAAATCGCAAAGTAAACTTGTTCGCCGATGAGCTCGACGATCTGTTACGTTCACCGGCACAATTCATTGCAAATTTCTTTTTCGGGGACAGCAGGATGAAATGGAGAGGTATATCCATCACCTTACGTTTAACGGTATTGTTTTCGTTCGTGTCGACGGCAGTTTTACTGGCGCTTGGTTTGCTGATCGGGAAATCAGTTGAAAATCATTTCATTGAACAGGATATGGATTTAATGACCGGTAAAATTCACCTAGTCGCCAATCTATTAGAGAAGGTGCAGAATGTGGCAGATCTAGATGCCTTACCTGGCCTACTCAATGACTCTTTGGTTGGTCATCATGGTTTGGCGATGCGGGTTGTGCGACCGAACAATCAACCACTGTTCTCCACTGCTGACGCTCAATTTCCTCCGCCATTACTCAATCGCGACTCGGTCAAAAGAATTCCTGAACCTCAAATTTGGCAGCAAACCACTTCTTTTGGCATACAACCACAACGTGGCATAACCGCGCTTCTGCCCTCTGGAGTTCCTGGTATGTCTCCATTACTGGTGGCCATTGCGGTCGATATCACGCATCACGAACACTTCATGGCGTCCTTTCGAAAAACTCTGTGGCTGTTTATTACGCTTGCCGCTGTGATAGTCAGTATGCTTGGTTGGGTGATGGTCAAACACGGTTTGGCGCCTCTGAAAGATATTCGTCAGGGCGCTGCTGTCGTTACCGCCAACCGACTCAACTATCGTCTGAATGTAGATTCCTTTCCAGTTGAATTAGCGGAATTGGCCGAAGCACTGAACCATATGCTGGCACGCCTTGAGGAATCTTTTCAGCGTTTAAAAGATTTCTCTTCCGATCTGGCGCATGAGTTGCGCACACCTATTAGCAATCTCATGACGCAAACTCAAGTGGTGCTCACGCGCGCCCGGAGCGATGAAGAATATCGCGAAGTATTGGTCTCCAATGCAGAAGAGTATGAACGTTTAGCGCGGATGATAGGGGATATGTTGTTTCTGGCACAAGCGGATAACGGTTTGATACTGCTTCATCGTGAGTCAGTTGATCTGGCAAAGGAAATACATGAACTGTTTGATTTTTTTGATGCTTTAGCTGAGGAAAAAAAACTTAGCCTATCGCTGACGGGAAATGCGCAAGTGACAGGCGACAAGCTAATGCTGCGAAGAGCACTGGCAAATTTACTGTCAAACGCAATTCGGCACTCGCCCACACGGGGGGATATTCAAGTCGCTATTCAGAAAACGGATGCTACTACTATCCTCACAATTAAAAATAAAGGTGAAACAATTGCTACAGAACATCTACCACATATCTTCGACCGATTCTATCGTGCAGATCCCTCGCGGCACCAAAACGGAGAAGGTGCCGGTTTAGGTTTGGCGATTACACTTTCAATTATTCGAGCTCATGGTGGAGCAATTGATGTTCAGTCCGGAATAGATGACGTTTGTTTTGAAATTCACCTGACATAAATGCAGTCTTTGACGGTTAACTGGCTATTGCTAAAAGTAGTGAATACCATGTTTTGGATATGGGGATTTTGGATCTAGCCGTTGTGGCGTTTTTCTGCTTGTTTATGCGCCGAGTCCATCGACGTAAAGTCCTCAAATAAAATTAATCGGTCAAAACGAAGGGGCGTAACAAGAGCTGGCAGAGAAATTAATTTTGTTTGTGAGAAATAGAGCCAAATCGTCGGTTGATGCCCGATCAAAGAATGTTGTTATTCACTCACTGCACACAAATTTTTATCATTATCATTATCAGTAGGGAGTAGTTTTGAGCAATTCTTCCATATCTTTATAGTGCCCTCTGACTCGATCCACTTCATATTCATAAATAATGGCGTTTTCCATAAATTTCACCCGTTCGATATCCATTTCTACGGTATTGCCATCGACACTTCCTTGACTTAGAGTAACGTAGTTAACTTGAACTGAATTAGCGTCTTTTCCGGTTCTGAGGGCCTCTAGAATATCAATATCGACTGCTTTGTAGCCAGGGGTATCTGCATTCGCAATATTTGACGCAAGTAACTGCTGACGATATGCGCGAAGCGCTAGAGCGCGCTCGTGAAGTCCATCTTCCAGAGCACCGTTTTTCGCCACAGGCAGTCGAAAATGAGCCGCTGACATAGGCGTGCTGGCGGGAGTAAATAATGCCTTTATATTTCCGTTGCCCGCCATTAGTGGTGACGATACAGTGGCGATCGTTGTGACAGGTTTATCTTGAACACGCGCCAGAGTATCAGAAAACAACGTGCCAGAAAGTCCTGATGATTTTAACTCTACTCGCATTGGTGAGTCAGTACTTCTAAGTGGCACCACTGGTGCTTTTGACATATTTTCCATCGTAACCTCCCTACAACGCTAATGACCGTCAGATTGACAATGGATATAAGTTCTAGCAGCATTATCAGATAACAACAAAATTTGAAATTTCATTTTTCAATATCTTCAAAGACGTAACCCATGCCACGCACTGTACGTATCAGTTTTGGCTCGAAATCATCGTCCATTTTGGCGCGTAAACGGCGCACTGCGACTTCAATTACATTGGTATCACTATCAAAATTCATATCCCAAATCTGCGAGGCAATTAACGAGCGTGGCAAAACTTCGCCACGACGACGGAGTAATAGTTCTAGCAAGGCAAATTCTTTGGCGGTGAGGTCGATGCGTTTCCCCCCGCGCGTCACTCGACGCCTGATTAAGTCCAGTTCCAAATCCGCTACGCGCATCTGTTCTGGCTCTTTGATGCGACTGCCCCGACGCAGCAAAGTACGCACCCGCGCCAGCAACTCAGAAAAGGCGAATGGTTTCACCAGGTAATCGTCAGCACCCAATTCAAGTCCTTTGACACGGTCATCTACTTGATCACGGGCGGTAAGAAATAAAACAGGTGTCTCGCTCCCAGCTCGGCGCATGCCTTCAAGCACTTGCCAGCCATTGAGCTTTGGCAGCATCACGTCTAGAATTGCCAGCGCATAATCACCTGTTTCTCCCAGATGCAGACCATCAATGCCATTACGCGCCAGATCGACGACAAAACCTGCTTCGACTAAACCTTGCTTGAGGTAGTCGCCGGTTTTTGCTTCATCTTCGACTACCAGAATCTTCATGTCGTGTTCCCAAAAATCTAATGATGCGATTATGCTCTTGCCATTACGTGGCTGGATCAAGATAACAAAAATGTAATCTTAGCGTCATCTTGCAGTGGGTGAGTTTTTTCAATAATACCCATCATCACTCAATACGGAAAACATCGTCATGAAACCGATACGCCTTCTTCTATTCATGAGCTTGCTGTCTTCAGCCGCATATGCTCAAGACACTTCTCGTGTAGAGGTCTTTAAAAGTCCGGCTTGCGGCTGTTGTAGTGCGTGGATCAAGCATCTTCGCCAGAACGGCTTTGAGGTTATCAGTCACGATGTCAGTGACCTGCCGGATCAACGAAAAAAATTGGGAATGCCTGAACGTTTCGGTTCTTGCCATAGTTCAAAGATTGGTGCTTATGTGATTGAGGGTCATGTTCCTGCAACCGACATTCAACGGTTATTAAAACAAAAACCACAAGCGGTGGGTCTGGCGGTACCGTCTATGCCACCGGGATCACCCGGCATGGAAGGTAGCCAGGCAGTGCCCTATGACACCCTGTTAGTAAACCGAGACGGCAATGCTAGCGTATTTACCAGGCACTAGCCAGATCGAAGATAGACCAGATATTCATTAGAGAGATGAACATGAGATTGATGCGATGGAAATTGCCGCTTACAGTTTGCCTTGCAGGCTTAGCGCTTGGTGTACCGGTTCTTGCTGCAGACATGACAGCCATGTCTGCAGCGTCAAACTTGCGCGAGGCGACCGAATTGGCCTGGAAGCTCAATCCGCAAATATCAGCATTGGACTCCCGTGATGCAGAAGCACGGGCTGCACAAGAACTTGCCGCGAATTTAACGCCGGAACCAGGCGCGATCAGCTTTAGTAACCGTGACGACAGGCTTAATCGCAATCATGGACAAAAAGAGTTAGAAGTCGAGCTCACTACACCATTATGGCTGCCAGGACAAAAAACAGCCCGAGAGCGCGAAGCGGCAACCCGTATCAATGAAGCGATAACCAAGCGCAGCGCATTGCGCTGGGAAATCGCCGGAGAAGTACGTGAGTCGTGGTGGAACCTTGCTTCAGCACGCAATGCGAACACGCTTGCATTACGTCGCTTAGAAACTGCTCGGGCATTAGACGTCGATGTAAGCCGTCGCTATAAGGTCGGCGACTTGTCCCGTATCGACGCCAATCTGGCACAGACTGAAGTACATATTGCAGAGACAGAATTGATCGAGTCAGAAGCT
>JAIETO010000224.1 GCA_019745005.1 Burkholderiaceae bacterium | reverse complement strand
CGCAGTATCCGCGACTTGAAAAACGCCCGATGTGGGGCGTTCTTGCCCAGCGATCTGGTTGAGCAAGGTGGGTTTGCCGTTTCCTGATTTCCCGAGCGCGGCAACGTATTCACCATGCGTGATGTTCACACTAATCTTCGCGATGGAGAGTAAGCCAGAAAAGTTGCAGTTCATGCTGGGGATGATTGACGAATTTCAGCATCGCCACATCCCTTTACTTGGCATCGGTTTTCAGATGCACGTGAGTCTCAATGGCCCAACTTTTGCGCAAATCAAAAGTGCGCTACAAGCTGTGGCGGCTCGTGGTTTGTAAGTCCGTATCTCCGAAAAGGATGTGAGCTTGAATCAAAATCGCAAAAACGCGAATCTCGATCCAGAATAGAGAGACCTCTGCACAAAGTAGCGAGCGGTTGAAGTTTGCTTCGAGAAGCGCACCTGTACGACTGGTCAGCGAGCACGGTAGCCGGTGTCGCAGGAGCAAAATTCGGCCGCGCAGTAAGTTGTGCAGAGGTCTCATCGAGTCAATTGTAAAAAAATTGATACAAGGAGCTTGTCACGACCTATTTGCAAAGCGTGCCGCTAGCTTAACGCGGAGGTATTAGCTTCTGGGGGTTGCACGACAAAGATTCATGGCTCGCCGAGAGTAAGTCCTATCCAGATTGGAATTGGTTGTTTGGTGGAGACGGGCGAGTGAAGCCTGCGTTTTGCGGCGAATTGGAGGCGCTGCAAGAATCGCGATAGTAAGAAAAAGCGTTAGCTGTAACATTGCCACATTTTCCTATACTCATATATGTATTATTTCATATCGCC
Source organism: Burkholderiaceae bacterium (assembly GCA_019745005.1). Taxonomy (GTDB): domain Bacteria; phylum Pseudomonadota; class Gammaproteobacteria; order Burkholderiales; family Burkholderiaceae_D; genus Undibacterium. Next base: position 5,275 of record JAIETO010000224.1, on the reverse strand, counting down.
TAATAAACAAGCGCGAGCAGCCAATAAATTCATATAAAACTGACAGTATATAGTTTCAAAAGCACTATCCATAGAATGTTATGGACGTACCCTCATTACGCGAACTCTCCCTACGCGCGCTCCACTCAGCATTAAAGAAGCTCTGAATAAGCGTAGCGAGCGGCGAAATTTTCGATCCACAAGCGCGCTTGTACGACTTTATTGCAAGCTCGGAAACGGGTGTCGCAGATACGAAATTTGGTCGCGCAAAAACTTAATCAGAGCATCCATAGTTTATGGTGATAACGCCATGTAACTGTTTGTAAAAAAACGTCTGCCGTAAATTGTGTCTGGTAACTTTTGATTCATTCATTGTCGCGCAGCCATAAGCCTGCTGCCTATGGTGAAAAATGTGTGCATTAGCGTGCATTAATTTCTTCAGTGAGGGACGCGTCATGAAAAAGCTTCTCCAATCCAAGCTGTTGGTCATTGCCAGCGTGTTCATTGTTGCTGTGGCAGCGTTGGCGGCGACCACGATTTCGGCGAGCGATACGGAGCTGGTCGTCCGTGCCAGTGGCAACCTAGTCAATAACATTGGCCCGAAGTTTATGTTGCGCGTGAATAACGTCGTGATAGCTGATGTCGAAGTCAAATCGACCACTGGGCAAGACTACATTTTTAAGGTGGCGGGTTCGATTGGTAGAAACGCCAAGATCGACGTCGTTTTTTATAACGACGAATACATCAATGGACAAGACCGCAATTTATACGTTGATTCGATTAAAGTGAATGGGCGGGTGTTCGCTTCTACAGGATCGGGTGTTGTGTTTGATCGCGGTGTCGGTGCACAGGCTTTTGATAACTTGGATGTGCTGCCAGGTCGACGCGATTTGCTATGGAATGGTGCGTTACGATTTAAGTTACGTGCAATACCGACGCCACTGCCGCAACCACCGGTGCCACCATCACCAACACCTGTGCCACCGCCAACGCCTACTCCGCCGCCAGCAGCTTGCAAAGTATTGCCGACACTGACAACCATTAGCGCTTGTCCCGCTGGGTATAGCGGTAGTTACACGATTACACAGACCTTTAACAGTGACGCAAAAATATGCGCCTACAACGCAGCGACGGATGATAGAGCCACGGCTTGTACTTTACTCCCGCCTGTGCCGCCACCAAACACGGGAATCTTGTCAGATGCTGATGCCGTGCGTTTCTTGGCGCAAGCAAGTTTTGGTGCAAATGAATCGGCCATCGCCGAAGTAAAGTCGATAGGCGTGCAAACTTGGCTTGATAGGCAGACCGCGTTACCGATTAGCTCGCATGGCGCTTACATAGACAGTATTTTCAGTAAGGGTGAGCCTGTCTATAGCACGACGGCATTGGAGTCGTTTTGGAAGCAAGCACTTACTGGGCAAGATCAATTACGGCAACGTGTTGCGTTTGCGCTATCGCAGATTATGGTGGTGTCGACCGTAGATCAACCGTTTCTCGATGGCGCCTACGCTATTTCCTCTTACCACGACATGCTCACGCGGAATGCCTTAGGTAACTTCCGGACGCTGCTATTGGATGTTGCACTGCATCCGTCCATGGGCGTTTATCTTTCACATCTTGGTAACCAAAAAGTGGGTGCCGATGGTAGCCGTCAACCAGACGAGAATTTTGCACGTGAAGTGATGCAACTATTCTCCATTGGATTGTGGCGCTTAAACCCCGATGGCACGCGCGCGCTAGATGGCAATGGGAACCCTATTCCTACCTATGGTCAAGCGGATGTGCGCGCACTAGCGCGCGTATTCACTGGCTTAAGCTGGGGTGCCTGCGACGCATCAACAGATGCATGCTTTGTTGGCTATACACATCGGGCAAACCTCACGTTCCCGCAGGCTTTCCGCACGCCCATGCAAGCATTTGAGCGTTATCACGACAATACTGCCAAGAGTTTGTTGGGAAAAAGCATTCCGGGCGGACAAACTACATTGCAAGACGTGAATGCCGCTGTCGATATTCTTTTTAATCACCCCAACGTCGGGCCATTTATTGCGTCGCAATTAATCAGGCGCTTTGTCACAAGTAACCCGAGCTTGGCCTATGTACAGCGGGTCGCAACTGTTTTTAACGCGAATGCGCAAGGTGTTCGAGGTGATATGAAAGCCGTGATCCGCGCAGTGTTGAGCGATGCAGAAGCACGCGATGCTAGCCGGGTGACGCAAGCCGACTTGTCTTTTGGTAAGTTCCGTGAGCCTTTGTTAAAGTTGGCTGCATTCTTGCGCGCCACTAATGCAGCTAGTAGAGACGGGCGTTATCGGATTTGGTATCTAAGCAGCCCAGTGTACGCCTTGGGGCAAAACCCGTTTGGTTCGCCGAGCGTATTTAATTTCTACTCGCCAGCGTATCGCACAACTGAACTCCCTAATGGATGGGTAGCGCCAGAACTACAAATCATCAACGAGGCCACCATTACCAGTAGCACGAACTTTTTTAGCCAGAAGATCAGTGAATACCGCGAAGGCGCTGTGCCTGCCAATGACACTAACAAGATTATTTACCCTGACTACAGTGCGCTGGCGAGACTCGCTGGCACCCCAAGCGACTTGGTAAATGCACTCGATCGGGTGCTTTTGTACGGCGCCCTCGGCGCCACCAGCCGCGCCGCGATCACAGATGCAGTGGCGCAGGTGCCGATTAACAACGATGGTGGTGTAGCTCGTGCCCAAACCGCGATGTTCTTGGTGTTGGCATCGCCCGATTTCGCAGTTCAACGTTAAGGAGTACCTAAATCATGGCAAATCATCCTTTTTTAGGCGAGGTATCTCCTGGGCGTCGACGCTTACTGAAAAGCGCAACCGCTTGGGCCGCTGGTACTGGCGCAGCACTGCCATTGGCTATAAGCTTGCAGGCCTTTTCTAAGGCTGCCTATGCGGCCGAAGATTACAAATCTTTGATTTGCTTCTTTTTGTATGGCGGTAACGACCATGCCAACACCGTTGTGCCATATAGCCAACCCGATTGGGATGCATATATTCGCGGCCGTTCTGGAACCAACTCGACGAATGAACTGGCTGGCGGCAGAGCGCGTGCAGATCTCCTACCAATTAGCGCTAGCTCTGTCACCTCCCAACAACTCGCCCTACCCAAGGAACTTGGCCCATATCGAGACGCGGCGGGTCTAACCCGTTCCGGCCTGCATGGCTTGTATGGTAGCGGGCGGGTGGCCATCGTCGCCAATGTCGGCGCGCTGGTACAGCCCACCACCAAGATTCAGTTTGACAACGGCACGGTCGCATTGCCACCGCAACTTTTTTCGCATAACGACAACCAGAATTACTGGCAAACCAGCGTTGCTGCCTCAAACATCGGTACTGGTTGGGGTGGGCGCATGGCCGATGTGCTCTCGTCGCTCAATGCGGCCAGCCCAATCTCAATGTGCATGTCACTGTATGGTGCGAATTTGTTTGAGACTGGCGCGCAGACCAGTTATTTTCCGCTCACAGACGAGGGCATACAACCGATTGAGTCAGTCGCCGCGCGGTACCGCCAAGAGCCGCGTATTACCGCCTTGAACCGCATGCTAGCGGCAACCGATCGCCGACATCTTTTCGAACAAATTTATGCGCAACGAATGAAGCGCGCTGTTGATGCCGAAGCCTTAGCTTATGCTGCGTTAAGCAACGTGCCTAGTTTCTCTAACGAGTTTCGTTCGTCCGCACCCGATGGCAATTTTTCGATGGCGGCACTGCGCACGGTTGCTCGTATGATCGCTGCGCGTAAGCAGCTTGGCCAAAAGCGTCAAGTCTTCTTTGTTGGTCTTGGTGGCTTTGATACGCACGCTAACCTTGATTCCAACCACCCGGTTTTGCTGACACGTGTGAATGAAGCATTTACCGCCATGCATGATGTGCTGGTTGGATTAAACATGATTGATTCGGTCGTGATGTTTTCAGCGTCTGACTTCGGACGCTGTCTTACCACGAATAATCGTGGTTCAGACCATGGCTGGGGCGGGCATCATTTTGTCATGGGCGGCCCAGTACGAGGCGGGCAAGTCTACGGCAAGATGAATCAGCCCGGGCTAGGTGGCCCTGAAGATGCGGGGCAAGGTCGACTCATTCCTACCACCAGTGTTGATGAATATGCAGCAGGGCTAGCAAGGTGGTTCGGCGTGTCGCAAGCAGATTTACCAATTGTTTTACCCAATTTATCGCGTTTTTCAACTGCGGGGTTGGGCTTCATTTGAGGCTATCCATTAGCCCTCGGAGTAACACGAGGGCAGTGCACATTTCTAAAGCGATCGTGTCGCTGTTGTCTTTACCTTGCTGTGCTACAGCACTGTTTGCGGCTCGTCGCCTAGGCACAATTGATTTGGAAATCGAATAAGATTTCAACATTAATAGGGTACACCAACCAGTATTATTTTAATCTGCTTTATATAAATGCGGAAACGGCCAATAAAACTACATAAAACAGGCAGTATATTGTTTCAAGACGATTGCCATAAGATAATTGTCAATGCTCTCTCATTACACGAACTCCGCTAAACTTTAAACAGATTTGCCGTCAGAACAGCCGCAAATCCATAAATCGAGCGACTCATAAAAATCACATTCAATTAGAGCACACGAACCAACGGCAACTTAATCAAAAACTGCGTCCCCCGACCCGGCGTACTGGTAAAACTAATCTCGCCTTGGTGGCGTTCGATCACCGTTTTCACAAACACCAAACCCAGCCCTATGCCGTCAATTTTGCTTTGCGCTTGCCCTTTATTGGTGCCCGCTACACGGTAGAAGCGTTGGAATAATTTGCTTTGGTGAACGTAGGGAATGCCGATGCCTTGGTCGATGATGTGACAGTGCAGCACGCTATCGATAATGCCGTCTTCACGCCGTAGTTCGCAGCGTACTTCCCCGCCAGCGTGGCTGTATTTGATGGCGTTAGAGAGTAGGTTAGTCAACGCGCGTGTCATTAGGCCACGGTCAACTTTGACTGCTTGGTCGTCCGATGGTAGGTCGGTTTGTATGCGGATGTTCTTGGCTTTTGCTAAGGCCCACATTTCTTCTGTGGCGTCCAGCACGATGTCGCAAAAATTGACTTCCTCTAATCGATAATTCGCGCTTTCAGCTTGCGCTAAATGCACAAAGTTATCTGCCAAGCCCAAGGTCACGCGCGAGGCTTTTGCGATGCGTGCTAAAAATTCTTCTTGCGGCAGCGCTGTATCGGCATGTTGCTGGAGTTCGAGCAGGGCGAGGATAGACGCTTGCGGTGCGCGCATGTCGTGCGAGATAAAGCG
>JAIETO010000173.1 GCA_019745005.1 Burkholderiaceae bacterium | reverse complement strand
TGCGCGACCAACTCCAGACTGTGCTGATCGACAATCTGCAATTCCTCTTCCGCACCAAGGGTGATGAGGTTCTTCATGCGCCATGCTCCTACCAATGAACAACACAGCAACAAAGCCGTCAAAGCAATTTATTGCATCTAGTTGGGTGGCACGTTTCAATAAAGCTTCGTGGCGCGTAAGACGCAGATGTAGAAGCCACGTGAAAAAGCGGAATGAGACATTACCCGATTCTCATTGTAGAAAAGGAAGGCAATTTCCAATTCGCGTAACAGGAGCTTAAATAGCTTGTTGTTTGAGGTTTGAAGATTGATTTTGACGGCAAGACTAGCCTTACGCCAAGGTCAAACACGCACAGGAATGGGAGAGCCGTCATTGGTCCATCTATTTCGATGTCCCAATATTCCGTCGCTCACCCGGTTTGGTAAAAAACACCCTCCCCGTCGCCCGCAATTCATCCGGCACTTCTACCGGTACATGGATACCAATCGCCTGCGTGGCGTTGATTTGACGGTCGAGAATTTGATTGCCTTCTGGCGTTAGGAAGAACCAATACGGCGGGAACGCGGTGTCGGTCAACTGCTTTTGCCAATGCGCGGCAAAGGGCGTGTAATGCACGGCGCTGGGGTCGGCGTCGCCTAAGTGCATGACGGTGAGCTTGTCGCCGGGGGCGTTTTCTATCGTCACGCGATAAACCAAATTTTCGATATCTTTTCGCTCTGGCCAGCCCTTGTGCGCTATGCGCACGGCTTCAACGCGAATGTCGCCAAAAGTCATTTGCCAAGGCGCATCACCAAAATTTAAATCCACCGCAATGACTTGTGACATCAGCCCTGCTGTGCCTGGCAGGGCGGCCAATTCTTCTACTGCCTGTTTCGGCGCAATGAGCTTTGCTTTGGCATAAGCGCGTAGAAACTTCTTCATATCTTGCGCCGAAAAATGGTCTTCATGCGCATGGCTGACGAAAATCATTTCGATTCCGTCATACGGTTTCTTGCCGCTCATAATGGCGCGGACAATCGACTTTGGCACGAGTTGCAGCGTTTCAAACGCGTTATGAAAAAATGGATCAAATAAAATCTTGTGTTTGCCTTTGCTGACCATCAAGCCTTCATTGCCTAAATAGGTGACTTCGCCAGGAGCCGCACCTTCTACCAAGGCGGGAATTTGCGGGCCAGCGTTTTTCAACTGGTGGTGTCCGCCCTCATGCGCGTGCAACGGGGCAACAAAGCCGAAAAACAAAGCGAAAAAGATCGTGAATACCGCGTGCATAGTCAAACCGGATTTGTTCATAGCGTTTCCTTCACTGGCGCACTTCGATCGAAAAATCATTTGCTTCAAAAGGCAACATATTCTATTTCCAAATCAATCAGGCCTAGACGCCGAACTGCATACAGTGTCGTGGCGCCGCGAAGCGAAGGCAACAACGACATGATTGATTTAGCAGTGGATAAAGCATACGCGAAACTTCAGAAAACCAACATAGGCGAGCACGCCTAAGCGCCAAAGCATCTCTCTCAAAATTCAGATGAAACCTTATACTGCCACTTTTTTAATAAAAAAATTCCCGTTTGCGCTTGCTTAAAAAGCGCAAACAAAAATTACTAGTCACAGTATATTAAATCACGTCGAAACGCGTCGTATAAAAATGGTGAGGTCTCCAGCCAGAAAGCCTTCAACCCGCAGTACGCGCACATCGTCGTCCTGAGACCACTGCACAACTTACTGCACAGCCGAATTTTGTGTTTGCGATGCTCGCTGTACAGTCGACCAGGTGCGCTTCTCAACGCAAACTTCGACCGCTCGTTACTTTGTGCAGGGGTCTCATCCTTTCGGTGTTGCACGAACGTGCACAACAAGCCGGTCCAGCCTATTCCGCCGCCACAGATTGTTTGATCACCGAATTACCGCTCAATTCTAAGCAGACTCGTGGTAGCAAAATTAGGCGTCTGGTGCACCACTTAACAACCGTTCGAGCACCTCTATACGATGACGATGCGGCGTGGTGATGGCATAAAAACGTTCCTGCAGCGCGGTTGAATGGCCGACGGTGACAAGAATTCCGGCGCGCAGTTCGTCTTGGACGACAACCTCTGGCAGCAAGGTCAGCCAACCACTGTCGCGAGCAATCAAACGCAGCATGGCCATGTCATCCACCTCGGCGCGCAGTCTAGGAGTTACCCCTGCCGTTGCACATAGCGCATCGAATTGCGCACGCGAGGCATGGCGCGGGCCGGGCAACGCGATATCCAAGCCATCCAAGTCCTCGGGAATGCGCAGGCTTTGCGACGTCCAACTGTTTGCAGGCCCAACCAAGGAGATCAACTGGCTTCCCAAAAACCGGCAGTGCAATGGGCGATCAGGATCAGCCGGAACCGTCTCATTCGCTAACACCACATCTAATTTATGTTGAACCAGCCGAGCGAGTAAGCCCTCCAACAACCCAGACTCCAGTGTCAGCACAACGGCTGGGTTTGCTAACGCAGGGCGAATCCAGTTTTCCTGATAATTGCGCGAGAGCGTCGCGACGCTGCCCACGCGCAGGCGAGCAATGCCCACTGAGCGCCCTTGCAAGCGACCCAACATTTCCTGTCCTAGACCAAAGATGTTGTCGGCATACGCTTGCACGAGTTGCCCCGTGTCGGTCAGGATAAGACGGCGGCCTTCACGGACAAACAAGTCCTCGCCGATGCGCTCTTCCAACTGGCGAATCTGCGACGAAACCGCTGATTGCGAGGTGTGTAATTCTTCTGCAGCACGCGTTAGATGCCCGAGTTTCGCGACGCGCCAAAAATAAAACAGGTGATGGAAATTGAGCTGATTGAGTTTCATCGTTCGCTTTTAAGTATTTAATAGTTCTTATTATTCTATTTTACAGAAGTTATTTTCTCAAGCATCATCCTCGCACTGAATTTCAATAGGGTATGCGATGGATATTTCCCAGGTTTTGTATTTAAGCTGCGCCTTGGCACCAGTCACTTTGATGGCTGCGCTGGCGGGATTGACGCGATTAGCTTGGCTCTCGACAGCAAAACTGTGGAGCCTATTTCTAGCGGTTTCGTTTGCCGCGCTGGCATTCGCGGCCATCTCCCTGTCCTTGGGCGCACATGGCGCGCATTGGTCCGGCGTGGTGACAGCGACTTCTTTTAGCCTCGTTCTGGCTTTGTTAGTGCAACTGCTAGGCACGGTGATAGGCGCGTTTTCTGCCCGTTATTTGGAAGGTGAGGTCGGCCAACGACGCTATGTTGGCGCCTTAGCCGCTGTTTTGTCCGGCGTCCACCTGCTCTTAATGGCCGATCACTGGCTAGTCCTTATCGCGGCCTGGGCGTTGGTGGGTAGCGCGCTACAACATCTGCTGTGTTTCTACGCGGATCGCCCTTTTGCCCTGCTTGCTGCGCATAAAAAGCGCATCGCTGATCGGTTGGCCGACGCACTGCTGCTTGGCGCTGCCGCGCTGGCGTGGCTAGAGGTCGGCAGCGGCTCGCTGTCAGCGCTGTGGGCACACATCGCCCAACAGGGCATGTCTGTGTCTTTACAAATAAGTGCCGTGTTACTCGCCTTGGCCGTGATACTGCGCACTGCCCTACTGCCAGTGCATGGCTGGCTGATCCAGGTGATGGAAGCACCGACCCCAGTCTCCGCGCTGTTGCATGCAGGGGTGGTCAATCTAGGTGGCTTTGTCATCATTCGCTTCGCGCCAATGCTAGAACAGGCAACCCCAGCGCGTTTGTTACTCTTAATTTTCGGCCTAAGCACTGCTGTGTTGGCGGGTATGGTGATGCTTACCCGCATTAGTATCAAGGTGCGTCTCGCATGGTCAACCGTTGCCCAGATGGGCTTCATGCTGCTTGAATGTGCGCTCGGCTTGTATACACTTGCCGCCCTGCATCTGATTGGCCATTCCCTCTACAAAGCCCATGCCTTCCTTTCGGCATCAACCGCTGTGCGCAACACGCGTTTGCAGATTTTGCGCGGCGCTTCAGTACCGAGTACCGCCAGTCTGCTGCTGGCACCGGTGCTGACGATGGCCGCTGTTCTTTTGGTACTTACACTTGTCGGTCAGGCGGCTTGGCCTTGGTGGTGGAGTCTTGTTATGGGCCTGGCTTGGGCGCCGTTGCTGTGGCTGCCTGCCGGACAAACCGACTGGGCAGCCCGCAGTGCACTCGGTTTTTTTGGGCTCCTGACCGTTGTCGGTTTGACGTTGGCGGCGACGGTCGCGCATGCATTGCCTCTCGGCCTTCAAGATGCGCCTCATCAAGGACTCGGCCTAATAACCTTGATAGGCATGGCTAGCTTGTATGTCGTTCAGGCATTGCTACAAGGACAGCCACAACTATTGGCGCATTGGCGTCGTTGGAGTTATGCCGGATTTTATCTCGATGAGGCCTATACGCGCCTTGCGCTCTACATCTGGCCAACACGCTGGACGGCCAAATCCACCACCTCGCCGCTGACTGATGTTGTGCGCTGAACTGACTAAACGGAGAAACTCATGACAGACTTATTGACCACTGACGCACAGCCGGACACGACAAACCTGACGCAAGCCGCGCCTGATGTTGCGCTACTGCATACAGCGATCGAGCAAGCATGCAGCCGCGCCTGCCAAGCGATTGCCCCCGCTTGGCCGCTGGACCGCGCGATTGCCGTTAATCCACATTGGTCACGTATCGGCATGCCGGTTCGCAGAGTTGCCGCTCGCATGGCTGTGCTCGGAGGCATCCAAGTTTTTCCACCGCGAGATCAACAACTTAAAGCATGGCGCGAGGGGCGAATTTGCGCTGCTGATCTTGCGCTCGCGTTGCGACAGTTACCAGAGGCGCGCGCGGCCGGTATTACACCTGATCAGTGCATCGACCTACTGCAAGCAAGCGCACCGCAGGAGCAATTACCGTTGCTGATTGATTTGCTCGACAACGATCCGAAACGTCATGAGCGGCTTTCTTGGCGAGACGCGATCACGCATCAAGTGAGCCAAACCTGTGCCGCTTACTTCGACGAACATCAAGCCATCTGGCAGCCAGAACGCACCCAAGGCCTGTACGCCTTTTGGCGCGACACCTTGCAGCACGACCATGGCATCGGCTTATTGATGGGCTTGCCTAGCATCGGCAGCGCGGTCAACGCCTTGCCAGCGACTGCGATAGAAGCGGAGCGTTGGGTTATACAGCGCCTCGGCCTACCAGAGGCAGTGTGGGAAGATTATCTTGAATCCGTATTGCTCACGGTGAATGGTTGGGCCTCTTGGTGTGCCTACCTAGCGTGGCAAGCGGGCTTGGAGGGCGGCAAGGATGCTCACTTGCGCGAACTGTTGGCTATACGCTTAGCGTGGGGGGCGCTGCTGCTGGAGTGCAAAGATGACGCGCCGACCGAGCGGGCACTGGCCGCACTTCAGCAAATCTGGAGCCAAAGTCCCGCGCAAATGCAGGAAGCCGAGCAGGCGTTTTTGTTTGACGAGGTATGGCAATTGGCGCTTGAGCTTGGTTATCAGCGCGACTTGGCGCAGCGCCTCACATCGGTCAGCAAGCATGACCCGATGACGCAAGAAATCGAAGTCCAAGCGGCCTTCTGCATTGACGTGCGCAGCGAGCCCTTACGACGCGCCTTAGAGTCGGTGTGGGCAGGCGTTCAAACCATTGGTTTTGCAGGATTTTTTGGCCTGCCAGTGGCTTATACACCGCTGTCAACGCAAGCGCGACGCCCTCAATTGCCGGGCTTGTTAGCCCCTGCCATCGAAGTGGGCGACTGCATCATGAGCGCTGACCTTACAAAACGCAAAGCCGATGCGGCACTGCAAAGCGCTGCCGGCCGCGCACGTCAGACCCGCTTTGGCATGGCGGATCAGTGGTTGGCAGCCAGCCGCTGGCCCAGCGCAGCGTTTTCCTTCGTGGAGGCAGCCGGTTTGGGCTATCTCGGCAAACTCGGGAATTGGCTGCTGCCGAGTAAGCAAGATCGTTTCAAAGACGATTTAGAAGGTCTACCCGCCCGTTATCGTCCGATCTGTCGCCCGCAACTGCTAGGCTTAGACCTAGAAGGCAAAGTCACGCTGGCGGCGGGGGTACTGCATGCCATGGGTTTGGAACAAAATTTGGCTCC
>JAIETO010000214.1 GCA_019745005.1 Burkholderiaceae bacterium | reverse complement strand
CTTCAATATGGTATTTGTCCGTCATCGGCGCAACTTTGCACAAGCACGGCACTTTGCGCGAAATGCGATCTATATCAACCATCGTAAAGTCGACTTCCGCTTCGTGCGCAGCCGCTAACAAATGCAGCACCGTATTGGTAGAGCCACCCATGGATACATCCAGCGCCATGGCGTTTTCAAACGTCGCCTTATTGGCGATCGCGCGTGGCAGCACCGAATAATCATCCTGCTCGTAATGACGTTTGGCAATCTCGACAATCAAGCGTCCAGCACGTAAAAATAAAGCCTTTCTATCTGCATGGGTCGCTAAGATCGTGCCGTTCCCAGGCAGCGATAAACCTAACGCCTCGGTCAAACAATTCATTGAGTTTGCTGTGAACATGCCCGAGCAAGAGCCACAGGTAGGGCAAGCAGAGCGTTCAATGCGGCCAATTTCTTCGTCCGACACATTGCTGTCACCCGCCTTGATCATGGCATCCACCAAATCAATCTTCACGATTTTTTGTTCGCCAGTTGATTTCGGATGCAAGCTTTCCATCACCTTGCCTGCCTCCATGGGGCCGCCCGAAACAAACACCACGGGAATATTCAAACGCATCGCAGCCATCAGCATGCCGGGCGTGATCTTGTCGCAATTTGAAATGCACACCATCGCATCAGCACAATGTGCGTTCACCATGTACTCCACAGAATCAGCAATCAATTCGCGCGACGGTAATGAGTACAACATGCCACCATGCCCCATGGCGATACCGTCATCGACTGCAATTGTGTTGAATTCTTTCGCGACGCCGCCCGCCGCTTCAATCTCACGCGCAACCATTTGCCCTAGGTCTTTTAAGTGCACATGCCCTGGCACAAATTGCGTGAAGGAATTGACGACCGCCACAATTGGCTTATCAAAATCGCCGTCCTTCATCCCCGTTGCACGCCAAAGCGCGCGCGCGCCAGCCATATTACGGCCATGTGTGGTAGTACGAGAACGATAAACTGGCATGATGGGCTCCTAAAATAGTTGCGATGAGTAGCAAGCAGCATGAACGTCGTTGCTTGATATGTCAAATATGGAAAAATATCGTAATTAATACTTTAAAAGTATCAATAAAAAACCCACGTTTGACGTGGGTTCTTGGTCATACTATCGGAATGCCAAACGGTAGTCTGCACTCACTCTGTTAAGGCACGCCAACTTGGTGATATGCCGTTACACGCGCCACTTCATTTTTTGAGCCTAAAAATACCGCAACGCGTTGATGCAATTTTTGGGGTTGAATGGCCAAAATTCGTTGGTGTCCATCTGTTGCCATGCCACCCGCTTGTTCCACGATCATCGCCATTGGGTTAGCTTCATACATTAGCCGTAACTTGCCTGGCTTGTCTGGTTCTCGCGCATCTGCTGGATACATGAAAATGCCGCCGCGATTGAGAATGCGGTGCACATCGGTGACCATCGAGGCGATCCAACGCATATTGAAATCCTTGCCAAGCGGCCCAGTTTTGCCCGCCAACATTTCGTCAACATAGCGGGTGACTGGTGGATACCAATGACGACTATTTGATGCGTTAATCGCAAACTCTTGCGTTTCAGCAGGGATTTGCATATTTTTCTGGGTCAGTACCCACGACCCCATCTCGCGGTCGAGCGTAAAGCAGTTCACGCCGTTGCCGGTAGTCAGCACCAACATTGTTTGTGGGCCATACAGCGCATAGCCAGCGGCAACCTGTAAATCACCCGCTTGCATGAAATCCTTTTCGGTTGGCATTGCCATACCATCTGGCGCCTTAATCACAGAGAAAATCGTCCCAATGGTGACGTTCACATCGATATTGCTTGATCCGTCTAAAGGGTCGAACAGAAGCATGTATTCGCCTTTTGGATAGCGATTTGGAATTGGGTGAATACTCTCCATCTCTTCCGAAGCCATCGCCGCCAAATGGCCGCCCCACTCGTTGGCTTCCAACAAAATTTCGTTCGACAAAATATCCAGTTTCTTTTGCACTTCACCCTGAATATTTTCGCTTTCTGCCGAGCCTAACACCTCGCCCAACGCGCCTTTGCCCACCGCATGGCTAATGGTTTTACAGGCACGGGCGACAACTTCGATTAACAGCCTTAGCTCGGCGGGGATACTGTTATTTAGGCGTTGCTCTTCAACTAAATATTGAGTCAGACTTACTCGTTTCATGCGGGTTTCCATTTCAAAGTCAACTTTATGAAGCTAAGGCTTTGTTCACAATTTCTTGCACATCTTTGGAAAGCTTGCTCGAAGCGGCAACCTCTTCCAAGGCAGTTTTCATCAGCACTTGAAGATGTTCAGGATATTTTTTCCACCTATCCATACTACGGGCAAGGCGCGCGGCGACTTGCGGATTGAGCTTATTCAAGGCAATCACCATTTCCGCCCAATACGCATAACCGCTGCCATCTACTGCGTGAAAACCGGTGGGATTCCCATTGCAAAAACCGAAGATCAAACTACGCGCGCGGTTCGGGTTAGCCAAAGTGAAGGCGGGATGCGCCATCAATTCGCGCACTTTAGCCACATTCGTGGCGGGCGCCATGGCCTGCAAGCTAAACCATTTATCAATCACTAAGGCTTCTTTCTTGAACTCTTGGTAGAAGCGTTTCAAGGCTTGCGCAACTTTTTTAGCGTGTTGCGCGTTTGCGCTTACGCCGCTACTTTGCGTCAGCGCAGCTAAGGCAGCAATTTTGTCGGTCATGTTTTTCGCGTCATCAAACTGCGCGAGAGCAAGTTCAAATGTGCTGTCATCAGCCCAAGCGGTCAAATAGGACAAGGCGTTATTTTTTAACGCACGTTTGGCGGCTGAGGCAGCATCGGGTGAATATTTTCCCGGCGTTAAATGGTTTTCGTAGACAGTGAGAAAGTCTGCACGCAAATGCTCGCTGAGCGTCGTTTTAACGAAGTGGCGCGCTGCACGAATGCTATGCGGATCAACCACCTGCATCTGCTCTGCAATAATGGCTTCGCTGGGTAGGGTCAACAACAATTCCCGATATGACGGATCCAAACTTTGATCATTCAAGCAGGCGCGTAATGCCTCGATAAACATCGCGTCTAACTCCAACGGGAATTTTTTCTGCACATCACCAGTCAGTTTTAACAAACGGCGCATTGCCAAGCGTTGTCCCGCTTCCCAGCGATTAAACGCGTCGCTATCGTGGGCTAATAAATGTCCCAATTCGGCATCTGTATAGTCATATTCCAGCACGACGGGTGCAGAGAAATTGCGCAATATCGAAGGCGTTGCCTCCTCCGTTATACCTGTGAAACGGTAGCGCTGTGTGGCCTCGGTCAGTTCCAAGATGACAGTGGTAGCAGGTACGGCCAATGCGCCTTCCAAGCTCAAGGGAATATCTTTTCCATCCTTGCCAACCAAGCCAAAAGCGACGGGAATGTGGAAAGGGAGTTTTTTCTTTTGCCCAGGAGTCGCGGCGCAACTTTGGCTGAGCGTCACCTCATAAATTTGCGCGGCGGCATCGTAGCTCGTCGAAGCTTGTACGATGGGTGTGCCTGCTTGGCTATACCAACGCTCAAACTGGCGCAAGTCACGCCCGCTCGCGTCCGCCATGGCAGCGCGGAAATCATCACAAGTCACCGCATGCCCGTCGTGCCGTTGGAAGTACAAATCCATCCCTTTACGGAACATCTCATGTCCGATCAAGGAGTAATACATGCGCACAACTTCCGCGCCTTTTTCGTAAATAGTGACGGTGTAAAAGTTGTTGATTTCGACGTAGGAATCAGGGCGCACCGCATGCGCCATCGGGCCTGCATCTTCAGAGAATTGCACTTGGCGCAGCACCCGCACGTCTTCAATACGTTTTACTGCGCGACCAGTGGTTGTGCCGACCATATCGGCAGAAAATTCTTGGTCGCGAAAAACTGTTAAGCCCTCTTTCAAAGACAACTGGAACCAATCGCGACAGGTCACGCGGTTGCCTGTCCAATTATGGAAATATTCGTGCCCGACCACCGATTCAATCCCCGCGTAATCCACATCGGTCGCGACTTGGGGGTTCGCTAAAACAAACTTAGTGTTGAAAATATTTAAGCCCTTGTTTTCCATCGCGCCCATATTGAAATCACTAGTGGCAACGATCATAAAGCGGTCTAAATCCAACTCTAAGCCAAAGCGATCTTCGTCCCATTTGATACTGTTTTTGAGCGAATCCATCGCGTGCTGGGTTTTATCCAAGTTACCTTTTTCAACCCACACTTGCAGCAGAACGTCGCGCCCCGATTTCAGTTTGTATTTTTCTTCCTGGCGCACCAAACGCCCAGCCACCAAGGCGAATAAATACGAGGGCTTTTTGAACGGATCTTCCCAAGTTGCGTAATGACGACCTTTGCCCAAATCGCCATGCGCAATCAAATTACCGTTCGACAACAGCACGGGATACTTCTTTTTGTCTGCGCGTAGCATGACTTTAAAACTCGCCATTACGTCTGGGCGATCTGGGTAGTAGGTAATTTTGCGAAAACCTTCTGCTTCGCATTGCGTAAAAAAATTGTCGTTTGAACTGTACAAACCCACCATCGTGGTGTTTTTGATCGGTGAGATCACCGTCTCAATTTCCAAGATCACTTCGTCCGGCGCGTTCTCAATAATCAAATTACCGTCTGCGATGATGTAGGCGCTTTTCTTCAAGTTCACGCCGTTCATACGTAACTGTAAGAGTTTGAGCTTCTCGCCCAGAAGCACTAGATTTTTTTCTTTGCTTGCATGGTTGCGCCGCATAGTCAGACGCGTGGCAACATGCGTGGCCTTGGTGTCGAGGTCAAATCCCATCTCGACAGTATCAACCCAGAAACCTGGCTCGACGTAATCTTTGCGTAAAATTGGTGTAGGTGCGGTAGTGGCTTGACTTGCAGAATCTGTGCGCATAAATTTCGCTTATGAAAATTGGAAAAAAAGACGGCGCGCTAAAAAGCTAAATTACAGCTGAGTTGTAACTTACTTGCGCGACTGCTGAGAGCGCCATTCTAACAAGTCTCTCAGGCGCGAGCGAACAAGTAAAAACTATCCAGCATCATACAAACAATTTCTTCGACTATTTTTCTTGCGACCACTTGTTGCGATGCCGTTAAAATTGAAATACTCCCGTTTCTTTATATTCTTTTATACCCAATTCCGCGTAGTAAATAAGCGCATTTAAAATATACTTATTAGGGTATATTTATTTTAGTGAAATCAACGTGGCGTCAATGCACGCGATAAAATTGCAGTATAGTGAGTAAGAAAAGGTGTTTTTATTCTTTCGTTTGGAGGAAATTAATCATGAAAAATAGTGTAAAACTAAGTGCGCTAGGCCTCATTATTGCCGTATTGAGCGGGTGCGCCACAACATTTAGCAGTCAAGTCACAACGTTTCAAGAGTGGCCGAATACTGCACCTACAAAAACTTATGTCCTCGATAGAACCGCCGAGCAAGAAAACGATCTCGAATACAAGCAATATGCTGATCGACTGCGCGAAAAGTTATCGCAATTGGGCTTGACGGAAGCTACGGCAAATGAAACGGCTGCACTAAGCGTCAAAATGGCATATGCCACTGCCGTCACGGGGGTGAAGTTTACTGGCTCGTATTATGGCCCACGCTCTAATTATTACTACGACCCGATTTGGAGTTTGCACTATTCGCGCTTTTATTCTCGTTCACCGTTTTTTTATCCTGCTGGATACTCGTACTTCGGTGGACCATTTAGCGGGTCGCTTTTTGGATCGGATTTTTATAGCAGACGCTATTACCTCCATCAACTTGCGGTTACTATTAGCGACAAGTCTAGTGGTAAAAAACTTTTTGATGTACGCGCCAGCACCGAGCAAAGTAACCCAGAAATTGTTGAACAAATTCCATTTCTTCTGAGCAGCGCGTTCCAAAATTTTCCAGGCGAAAATGGCAAATCCGTCACAGTGAATCTACAGTTACTCGATTAATCGGCGTTATGTCCAATTAATCGTTCTCGGAAAAAATCATAAAAAGACGGGTAAGTAGTGAGGAAATTTGCCCAGCTTATTTCGGTGGATCGCGCAGGGCTTCAACCAACGCGCGATCAACAACAGACTCGGCATGAATTTGCGTGACTATA
>JAIETO010000015.1 GCA_019745005.1 Burkholderiaceae bacterium | reverse complement strand
TAGACATCGGCGGTCGCAAGCTTCACCTTTACTGTAGCGGCACCGGCAACACGACTGTGGTGTTTGATGCTCCAGGCCGTAGTGGCGGTTGGGCGTGGTTTAAAGTGCAGCCAGAAGTGGCCAAACATACGCGCGCCTGCGTCTACGACCGCGCTGGATATGGTTTCAGCGACCCTGCGCCGCGCCCCAGCACTTCGGAAAACGCCGTCGAGGATTTGCATAAGGCCTTGCAAGTGGCGGGTATCAATCCACCATATCTACTGGTCGGCAATTCATTTGGTGGTGAAAACGCGCAAGTTTACGCCTACCGTTACCCCGAGCAAGTGAAAGGCCTAATGCTTGTCGAACCACAAACAGAGGACGAAACAGAACGCCTCAATAAAATTACTGAGGGCAAAATCAAACAGTTTTACGCGATATACAAAGACAGGGATGCGTATTGTTTGGTTGAGGCAACAAAGGGTTTTAAGAAAGGAAGCAAAGCGCTGGCAAACTGCGTGGGTAATCAGGTTACGCTTTATGGTCCTGTGCTTGGAAAAGCGGTAGCGTCAATCATGATGAAGCCAAGCTACTGGCAAACCTCAATCGACGAATTCAACGGGTTCGAAACCAGTGGCGAACAACTACGTGCCTTGCGCAAACCCTTCGTTGATTTGCCTCTGCTGGTGCTAACACGTGGCGTTAGCGAATATGCGATTCCGGGCAAACCGCAAAGCGCCATGAACAAAGCCACTGAAGATGAAAACGAAAAAATACATAAAGAAATTGCCGCCCTTTCTACGAAAGGCAAACAACGCGTCATTCCCGGCGCTTCGCACATAATTCAGTTCGAGCGGCCAGCCGCCGTGGTGCAGGCTGTTTTGGAAGTACTTAAGCAAATTGAATAATTGGAGAACGCCATCGTAATCGCACAAAGTTTCAAGGTTGAACATTTCCGTGCATCATACTGCGTACAAGATGCGTTCAAACCCGGGCAAAGATTGGTGGGTTTGTTAGGTTTGCGCGATTTGCAGGGGAAGCAAATCACTATCGATTACCTTTCGCGCCGCTGGCTAATTAGTAACTAAGTTGCGAAATAGCCGCCATCTAAATTTCTTCATTTGAATTGATTCAGTGATGAACAATCCTCGTCAACTCTCTGGTCAAAATCTTGCTGCCGCTTTACGTGCCAGTCGTGCGCGTACTTGGGCCTTGGTGGACGACCTCAGCGATGCGCAATGGTTGCCGTCTCAGCAAAGGGGTGTGAACCCTATCGCTTGGGAACTAGCGCATTTGGCGTGGTTTGCTGAATTTTGGATTTTGCGCGGGCCTCATGGGCGCGATGCGAGAGGTTTTGCGCATGCTGCATTGCCGCCTCAATTTATCGGTCCCGATACAATTTTTGATTCCGCTCAGTTTGCCCATGGACAGCGCTGGGTCGAGAAAATGCCAAGCCGCGCGCAATTGCGCGACATGATGGCAAATCAGCTCGAAGCATGTATCGCTTCAATTCCCAACGAAGAAAACTTCCACAATAGTAAAGAGCGTGACGAGGCGCATTATTTTCATCGCCTCGCTTTGTTCCATGAAGATATGCATGGAGAGGCGTTTTGTTGGTTGCGCGCTGCTTTGGCCTATCCTGCACCAGCGCACTTAACAATTCCAACTGTTGCGGTAAATAAGCCCATATCCGTGCTTGGTGGAACGTTTGGCTTTGGGTTTAAGAGTAAAGACGAGGGCTTCGCTTTTGATAATGAATTACCTTCTTTTTCTGCAACGGTTAGCGATTTTGAAATCGATAGTGCGCCCGTTTCAGCGCGCCAATTTGCACAATTTGTCGATGCTGGTGGCTATGGCAATGCCAATTTTTGGCCTTCGCAAGCGGGTGAATGGCGCGCCCAATATGGTCTAAACCACCCACAACGATGGCGCCGCAATTCTTCGGGTGAGTGGGAAATGCGCTGGTTTGATCGATGGGTTGCGCTTGCAGATGCTATGCCCGTCATTCACGTGAATGCGTTTGAAGCCCAAGCCTACTGTTTGTGGGCGAAACGGCGTTTGCCCAGTGCGCGTGAATGGGAGTTTGCCGCCAGTTCATGTGCTGAATTTCAATGGGGGCGCAGCGTATGGGAATGGACTACCGATGCATTTGACGGTTACCCCGGATTTGAACCTGGTCCTTACCGCGAATACTCTCAGCCTTGGTTTGGCAACCATCGCGAGCTACGCGGCGGCGCATTCGCTACCGACGCACGTATGCATGATGTGCGCTACCGAAATTTTTTTGAGCCGCACAGAAACGATGTCTTTACCGGATTTCGGACTGTCGCCCTATAATAATCAGTCTGCATTACATTTTGCACCTTATTTCAGCAACCGAAGAGACATAACACTATGGCAAGCGAACGAATTGAATTTTCCGGTAGCCTCGATACGAAATTAGTAGGACGGATAGATACGCCAGAAAGCGGCGCCAAAGCGTGGGCCGTATTTGCCCATTGCTTCACCTGCTCCAAAGATAGTAAAGCAGCGGCATTTATTGCCACGGCTTTAACGGAATCGGGCTTTGGTGTATTGCGCTTTGATTTCACAGGGCTGGGCGGCAGCGGTGGCGATTTTTCTAATACCGACTTTAGTTCTAACGTCGAAGATTTAGTCGCTGCGGCGGAATGGTTGGAGACCAATCATGGCACGCCCGCACTGCTCATCGGGCATTCGCTAGGTGGTGCGGCCGTTTTAGCAGCCGCGCATCGGGTGCCCAGTTGCGTGGCGGTGGCGACCTTGTGCGCCCCGTTTGAACCGGCGCATGTGGCGCATCAGTTCGAGTCAAGCTTGCAACTGATTGAATCTGAGGGGCAAGCCACTGTGCAATTGGGTGGACGTAGTTTTACGATTAAGCGTGAGTTTATTGAAGACCTCGCTGGACAAGCGCAAGCGGATCGCATCAAAAATTTACGCCGACCACTGCTGGTTTTGCATCCACCAACCGACCAAACCGTGAACATCAAAAACGCCAAGCAAATTTTTGAAACGGCATTTCACCCAAAATCCTTCGTGGCATTGGATGGTGCCGATCATTTACTCAATCGCTCTGTCGATGCGCGTTTTGCGGCGTCCATGATTGCCGCATGGGCTAAGCGATATTTACCAGAACCAAAAGCCTAAGCGAACTAGGCAAACTACTGCGCGAGTAACTTCCGACTGAAGTAACTCGCGCTATCAACTAAGGCGACCATAAAGATCATGGCGATAAGCACCGTGCTCGTTTCAGACATCTGAAACAAGCCCATGTGGAATGCCAGCATCTGCCCCAAACCACCGGCACCAACCACACCAAGCACTGCCGCAGCACGGATATTATTTTCCCAGCGATACAGGCTGTAACTAATAAGCTGCGGTAGCACTTGCGGCAAAGTCGCATAAAGAAAAACACGGCCCTCGCCCACACCCCGCACACGCAATGCAAAGGCCGTTTCAGGCGCGACATTTTCTATGGTTTCGGCAAACAATCTGCCCAGCACGCCCGATGTATGCAAGGCCAGAGCCAAGGTGCCAGAAAACGGGCCAAGGCCCGCTGCAATTAACAACAGCGACGCCCAAACCAGTTCGGGTGTGCTGCGCAAGGCATTTAGCAGCAGCCGCGTTACTGCGCGAAATCGGGCAGGATCTTGTGCAGTCACTTTCGTGGCAGGGAGCGCTAACATCAAGCCTAGCGCGGCAGCAAGCAAGGTACCCAAAGCAGACATGG
This sequence comes from Burkholderiaceae bacterium, assembly GCA_019745005.1. Classification (GTDB taxonomy): domain Bacteria; phylum Pseudomonadota; class Gammaproteobacteria; order Burkholderiales; family Burkholderiaceae_D; genus Undibacterium. The sequence goes on along the minus strand of JAIETO010000015.1, from coordinate 2,432 downwards.
CAAGCGTTTCCAACGACGCCCAAAAAATTTTTATCAAAAAGACCTGATTGGTTTCCGGCTGCAATAATTCCCTCACGAAGCGCCCCATGCTGGCCAACGCATTTGCTGAAAGAAATTTTGTCCATTGCAAATCTAAACTAGCGAAGCTGGCAATCACTAAAACCACTATCGCAATGAGTAACCAACATGCGCGGCAGCGCGCATTAAACAGTTTGGGTGGCAACCTGCTTGAACGTGCTGCGCTGGGTGAGTGGTTTGTCTGCTGCGATTCTTGGGCTTGATTCATTCTCACCACCTCACGCCAAGTTTTTTCGTAGGCCTGCGCTGAACACGTCCGCCAGCCACACCAGCAGCATAAACACCAACAAAATGCTCGCCACCTCACTGCCGTTAAAACTTTTCATTGAGGAATCCATGATCTGCCCTAAACCCCCCGCTCCGACAAAGCCCAACACAGCACTCGAACGGATCGCGCATTCCCAGCGATACACGGTGTAGCTGGTTAATTCGCCAGCGTTTTGCGGCAACAACCCATATAAAAATGCCTGCAATCGCCCAGCACCATTGCGCATTAAAGAATTACTGGCATGGGTATCGCTACTTTCTAAAATATCCGCGTAGACTTTGCCCAACATGCCGCCATAGGTCAGCGCAATTGCCAGCACGCCGGCTGTCGGCCCCAAACCAACAACCCGCACAAAAACCAAGGCCCAAACCAGTTCCGGCACGCTGCGAAGTATCAGCAAAAGCCAACGAGCCAATTGCCGTACCGCACCCGACAAGGGCGCCATCGTACCGGTCAACGCAGACAGAGAAAGTACCCGCACACAAACCAAAGAAAGTGGCACGGCAAGCAGTAGCGCGAGGCTCAAGCCAGCCGTCGCCATTGCCACAGTGCGCCATGTCTCACGCAGCAAGGTGCGCAAAAATTCAGTATTGGTCTGCGGCGGGAAAAAGTCGCCGAAAAAATGTATTGCGGGTTTCATCGCGCTTGCATCGAACAAAATCCAAGGTTTGAACTCACTCAACACGAGCAGCGGCCAACAAACTAGTAAGCACGCCACGAACCAGAAAACTCGGCCGTACCAAGCGGGATCACGCTTGCTGCTGGGGTTTTTCGTCATACTCAACGACAATGCATCACCACGGGCGGCGCGGCCAGTGCCGAAGTAGACCATTCGCTTTGCGTTGCGAGTGGATTTGAGAGTTCGTGCAAATGTTCAGCGTACAAGGCTTGCAAGTGCGCGCTGCTGACTTGCTTGGCGGGTAAATCAAACGCCAAAAGCCCATCACGTATGCCAATAATGCGGGGGAAATGCTCTAAGGCCATCTCGACATGATGCAAGGTCGTGACTAAGGTCGCGTTGCGCTCGCGTGCCGCTTGCGTCAAGGTGCGTAGTGCGGACTGCGACCGCATTGGGTCAAGTGCCGATAAAGGTTCATCGATCAGCATGAGGCTAGCATCAGCGACCAAAGCGCGCGCTAAGCCCACGCGTTGTCGCTCACCGCCCGACAAGCGATCAACTCGATCAAATAGTTTTTCTGCTAAATCAAAGCCAGCCAGCGCTGTTTCAGCATGGGGAATATCGCTGGGGTAGACCAAACTGCGCAGGCTAGCCCACAGGCTTTCATGCGGTAGACGCCCTGCCAACACAGCCGTGACAACGCGTTGGCGAGGTGGTAAGGGTGGCAGTTGTGGTGCTAAAAAAAGCGAGGCGCGCAGCTTTTGCAATGCGCGCCGACCGCCTTGCCACGGATCGATCTCGTCAAAAAATATCTTTCCCGCGCTGGGTTTAAGGGCGCAGGAAAGCAAATGGAGTAGCGTGGTTTTACCAGCGCCAGAAGGACCTATGATGGCGACCTGCTCTCCCACTTCAATGCAGAGGCTTATGTCGCGTACCGCCTCAGGTTTGCCCACCTGGGCAGACAAGTGGCGTGCCGCGACATTTTGCAATTGAAGCTTCATTAGATGAGGCGAAAAATCTAAGTTCGCACTATTTCAAAAGACCAGCACTGCGCGCTGCTTGCTCTATGCCTTTGTAGTTTTCTGCTTTAGTGGGAATGAAACGCGTGGCGCGTTGCAAATCTAAAATTTCTTTTCCTTCTGGCGTGTTTTTATCAAGGCTAAGAAACGCTTTAGTGAGCTTGTCGCGCATCGCAACTGGCATGTCGGCATGCACCGTCCAGTTGTAATCATAGAAGCCTGGTGTGGTAAAAAATACTTTGACTTTCGTGGTATCGACTTTGCCTTCTGCAACAAACTTCTCCCACACAGAAATATTTAAAGCACCTGCTTCGACTTTGCCTGCTGCCACTGCGGCAATCGTAGCGTCGTGTGCGCCCGAGTAGGCAACACGTTTAAAGTCTTTATCAGGATCAATCCCCGCAGCCATTAAGAAACTACGCGGCATTAAATGCCCCGAGGTGCTTGA
>JAIETO010000252.1 GCA_019745005.1 Burkholderiaceae bacterium | reverse complement strand
CCTTGCGCTTCCATCACGGCCGGTGAGGTGTAGTTTTCCGAAGCGATGAGTTCGATGTGTTCTTCTTGGCGGTGGTTTTCTTGCTGAATTACTTTGAAAAGATCGGGGTCAATATGGGCGAGGGTGTGGGATTTGGCAAACATAGTTAATCGTCCTGAAAAAAGTCGCAGTTAAGAATAAAGCGAATAAAGGCTGCAAAGTCTTGATTGATTGAGGGAAACTCTGATTAAGTTACTGCGCGACCAAATTTTGTATCTGTGACACCGGCTACCGTGCTCGCTGTACTGTCGTACAGGTGCGCTTCTCGATCCAAACTTTGGCCGCTCGCTACACTTAATCAGCGCTTCCCAAGATGAAAGTGACGCCAAAACAGGGTCGTGGGCAGCCGCTCTCGCTTACCATCAGGCTTACCCAGGCGCACGGCTGAAATGGTGAGTCTCGAGACCCAATATTTCGACATCTCACGCTTCCCGATGGGACCCCATCTTCTGCACTCCAAAACTTCTTGCTTGTCGTGCATTTTCGCCAGTTGCGTGAGAAAAAATGGTGAGCAAATTCTACGACATGCCCAAGTTTTGGGCAAGTTGCTTGCTGGCTTGAACATTTTCTTGAATCTTGCCTCGCGCTGGCGGCGGAGATTCGTAGCCAAACTGCGTGAGAGTCGAGAAATCCCCGTAAAATCCTAGGTTTACAGTCTGAATGTCAAAAAAGGAATCATCATGATCGTTTTAATCACGGGAGCAAGTTCAGGGTTTGGTGAAGAAATGGCGCGGCGCTTTGTACGTGAAGGGCATCGTGTGATTGCAGCAGCGCGTCGTACAGAGCGCTTGGCCGCTTTGCAGCAGGAATTAGGCGCGAACCTTTTGCCCGTTGCTATGGACGTGACGGAAAAACAATCGATCAACGATGCGCTCGCTGGCTTACCTGCCGCTTGGAAAGAAATTGATGTCTTAATCAATAATGCCGGCCTCGCTTTAGGCATAGAGCCCGCCTATCAAGCCTCCTTGGATGAGTGGGAAACCATGATCGCCACCAACACCAAGGGCTTAGTCACCATAACGCGGGCTATTCTGCCGGACATGGTGGCGCGCGGGCGCGGTCTGGTCATCAATATCGGCTCCGTTGCTGGTTCTAACGCCTACCCCGGCGGTAACGTGTATGGCGCGACTAAGGCGTTTGTTGAGCAATTCACGCGCAATTTGCGTTCCGATTTGGCGGGCACGGGCGTGCGCGCAACTAATTTCGCGCCTGGTTTGTGTGGAGGTACAGAGTTTTCCAACGTGCGTTTTCGGGGTGACGATGCAGCCGCCGCAAAAGTCTACGAAGGCACCGTGCCACTAACTGCGGTGGACATTGCGGAAACAGCCTATTGGATCGCCACACTGCCACCGCATGTCAATATCAATATGATAGAAATGATGCCGACTTGCCAAGGCTTTGGTCCGTTTATCATCAAGCGCCAAACGACTTAAACAAGTCGATTTGCGTTGTTTTTGGATAAAGGTAAATGTTACACAGTGCACAAAGAATGATGATCCCACTTGGTCGCGCTCCAGTAATCCTGGTCATGTTCGGATTGAGTGTGGATTGACGCTCTAACCTGAAGAATGGAAATGCAGCAAACCTCTCACCATAAAGTGAAGCAAAGCTTCACGAAAGAGACACCGAGAAAAGCAAAAAGTCATTGTTCTTTGTTTTCGTTTTTCCTCTGTGTCTCTGTGTCTCCGTGTTGAGTGGTTTGTTTTTTCTTCGCAATGTGAGCCTTTACTTTGGTCACCATTCAACTTAGACATCGTCGAAATATTTCGATACTGGTAGGAAGTAAATATTAATTGCGCTTATAGATAATGCGTAAAATGCCATAAAATACGGCATACTCCTTAAAAATCACAAATACGAAGAATTTTTATTTTCTGCTGCCTATGTTGAACCAATTCGATTGGAAAATTCGCGTCTATTACGAAGATACCGACACGGGTGGCATCGTTTATTACGCGAATTACTTGAAATTTTTTGAGCGCGCCCGTACTGAGTGGTTGCGCGCGGCGGGCATTTCGCAGCAAGTCATGGTGGCAACACATGCGCGCATGTTTGTCGTCAAAGGCACGGCCGTTGAGTACCACAACCCTGCACGTTTAGACGATGAACTTCGTTTAACGGTGGTGGTCGAAAAACTCGGACGTGCTTCAGTCGTATTTGCTCAAGAAGCGTGGCGTGGCGAACAATTGTTAGCCAGCGGAACGATTAAAGTAGGCTGCGTGGACGCGCAAACTTTGCGCCCCAGCGCCATTCCTGACGAGGTCTTGCTGCGTATCCAAGCGCAATAGGCGTTTTACTTGCGATGCCTCTCATGTTTTCTGATTCATTTTTATAACTTACCGCTTTATTGCTATGACAGTCACTCAAGATCTTTCGTTTTTATCCCTTATTACCAACGCTTCGGTATTAGTGCAATTAGTGATGCTGTTGCTGTTGGGCGTATCGCTCACCAGTTGGAGCTACATTTTTAGCAAAATGTTCGCCATCAAAAAGGCGCGTGCGCAAACGGCGGAGTTTGAGCGCAATTTTTGGTCAGGCGGCAACCTAGGTGAGCTGTATCAAATCGCGGCGGATAACCGCCGCGCTGGCGTCGCCAAAACTGGGGCGTTAGAAAGAATATTTGAAGCTGGCATGAGCGAGTATCACAAGGTGAAGGCCGCTAATAAAGCCTCGCTCGATGCTGGTGCCATGCTGGACGGCGCAAGACGCGCCATGCGCGCCGCGTATCAGCGCGAAATGGATCATTTAGAAGCGCATTTATCGTTTTTAGCTTCGGTCGGTTCAGTCTCACCCTATGTGGGCTTGTTTGGCACCGTGTGGGGCATCATGAATGCATTTCGTGGTTTAGCCAATGTGCAGCAAGCCACGTTAGCCGCCGTTGCCCCCGGCATTGCAGAAGCCCTGATTGCGACGGCAATTGGTTTGTTCGCAGCCATACCCGCCGTGCTGGCCTATAACCGTTATACGCACGATATTGATCGCTTGGCGATTCACTTTGAAACCTTTATCGAAGAGTTCTCCAATATCTTGCAAAGGCAATCGCGCTAAGCGTAGGTGGAGGGTTAATTACCATGAATAGTCTCCGTGGCGAACGAAAACGCAAACTCAAAGCTGAAATCAATGTCGTCCCCTACATCGACGTCATGCTGGTGTTACTGGTCATTTTTATGGTCGCAGCACCGCTGACCAACCCCAGTGTGATTAACTTGCCGACGGCGGGTCAAAGTAATAAACCACCGTCTGACTATATTGAAATCGCGCTCAGTCCCGATAAGCCTGCCACGATCAGCTTGATGAATCGCGGCCCGAGCAATGGCAATAGCCAAACGGAGGCGAAAGAAACTGCCGCCAATCGCAAACAGCTCTTGCAAAAACTGCGCGAATACCATGATGCGAAGCCCGAACTTTCTGTCCTGATATCGGCCGACAAAGAAATGAAATACGACGAAGTGATTCAAATCATTTCGGAAGCGAAAAAACTCGGCATCAATCGTGTCGGGCTGGCGACCAAGTGACCTCCTTTCGCTACGGAGTGGGTCGTAGCGATAAAACTGCGCTGACTTTTTTTATCCTACTCGCGCATTTGGTTTGCATTTACGGTCTCTTTGCTCCCTATGCAAGCGCGCAAGAACCTGCATTGGCTGCGCCGACCGAGCCTAAGTCGCAAGAAAACCCGCAGTTAAATAGCGCGCAGGGCGATGCCGATGAAGAGGAATTTGCTTGGGCACAGTCGCCCAAACCCGTGCGATTTGTGCTCGGCACGACCAAGTCTAGCGGCCGTAAAGGCGGGTGGATTGCGTTGTTGGAAGAGCAGCTTCCCGCGCTCAATACCAAAGCAGATGCGCAAATCTTAACGCCCCGACTTTTACAAAAACTGCGCGACGACATTGCTGCTTTGCTTGCTACTGAAGGCTACTTTTCCAGCATCACGCGCTTCGAGAAAAGCCGAGAAAATGCAGAGTTGGTACAAATTCATATCGATGCAGGGCAACGCACTAACGTACGCCTGCTGGATATTCAATTTGAAGGCCCGTTTGGTGCGCTTCTGACCCTGCAAGATGCTGAGGCAAGTCAGCGCAAAACCCGTCTGTTAGCCGCATGGCCATTGCCTATCGGGCAGGCATTTCGTGACGAAGATTGGCGCAAAGGTAAGGCGGATTTGGTTGATCAATTGCGTGCCGATCGCTACGCTGCCGCACGCTTAAGTGACAGCAGCGGCACTGTGGATGCGGATAACTATGGGGCGGACTTGTTGGTGAGTGTTGATAGTGGTCCCGCGTTTTTTTTAGGCGAGCTCAAAGTCACAGGCTTAGAGCGTTATCCACGTTGGCTGTTAGATCGTTTTAGTCCACCACAAAAAGGTGAAGTTTTCTCGCGCAAACGGCTGTTTGAGTACCAGCGCGCCTTGCAAAATTCCCCTTATTTCGCCAGCGTCGGTGTGAATGTCGAACCTGACCCCGAGCTAGCTGCAGCCGTGCCGGTAGAGGTGACCGTGCGTGAGCGACAGGCACGTGATATCGGCTTTGGCGTGGGTTACAGCACCAACACGGGTTATCGCGGCGAAGTCACGTATAAAGATCGAAATCTTTTTGGCCAAGCGTGGGAGCAACGCAGCGCCGTGCGCATAGAACAAAAACGCCAACTGGCCTACACCGACATTTATCTGCCACCGCGCAACCGTGATCAAGTCGATTCCTTCGGCGTGCTATTTGATCGTTTGGATGTGGAAGGCCTCTTGCAAACGCGTGTCGCCCTCGGTGCAAAACGCACGATCACCGATGGAAAATGGGAGCGCCGTTATGGCCTGAATCTTTCGCAAGAAAAATTGGCCTTGGATGGTGTGGTCGGTGCGTTGGCGCAATCGCGCAACCGCGCTTTGGTCGGTAGTTTCGGTGCGACTTGGCGTCAGGTGGATAACAATTTCGCCCCACGTGACGGGCAAATAGCGCAGCTTGATGTGGCCGCCTCAGAGAAAGCGCTGATATCAGATCGTAGTTTTTTGCGGCTCGATTTGAAATACCAACGCTGGCTGCCGATTGGTCTGAGTGACCATGTTTTGTTGCGGGCAGAAGTGGGGCAGGTGCTCAGCCCCGCCCAAGTAGGTGCCGAAGGTATTCCAGAAGATTATCTATTCCGCACCGGTGGCAGCACGTCGGTGCGTGGCTATGCTTTTCAAAGTTTGGGCGTGCGCCAAGGCCAGAGCGTGACAGGTGGCCGGGTTCTAGGCGTTGCGAGTGCTGAATACGTGCATCAAATTAATGACACCTGGGGTGCGGCGAGTTTTGTCGATATTGGTGATGCCGCCAAAACCTGGCGCGAGTTTGCTAGCAAGCAGGGGCTTGGTGTGGGTGCCCGTTATCAAACGCCAGCGGGCCCCATTGCGCTTGATTTGGCCTATGGTCGACAGATCAAAAAATTTCGCATCGATTTTTCCATTGCGGTGGCGTTTTAAATGGCAAACCAATCAAACCTACCTCAAGAAAATGCTGCGGCACCAGCGCAACCGCCTGGCGCCGCCGTGACCTTAGCAACCACGCCAAGTAAATCCAAGTTAATTAGACGTCTCTGGCAAATTTCATTGGCGTCCTTGGCTTTGCTTGTTGTGCTGATCTTGCTTTTTTATGCTGCCATGCACAGCACGCGCGGTAGCCAAGTGCTGGTGTACTTAGCCGAGAAAGTGGCTGGTGGCAGCCTACAAATGCGTGGGGTTTCAGGACGTTTGGCGGACGAATTGCAAGCCGATGAGCTGATTTATCAAGACGCGACAACAAGGGTGGTGATCAGTGCTTTATCCTTGAAGTGGCGCTGGCAAAGTTTATTCGATGCGCCCTTAGAAATTGAAAAGTTCAGCGCCACGCAAGTCAAAATTACCAGCCCAGCCAGCGCTACGCCAAGCAGTTTGCCGCAAAGCCTGCAAATTCCTCTTGCAATAAAAATTAAGCAGCTCGCCGTTGGACGATTGATTTTTACTACGCTTGGCACGGTCAGTAACTTTGGCACAATCACTGCACCTAGCGCGGATAAAAAAATTACGCAAACGGAAGAGATCGACGCAAGTTTTACGGCCTTGGTGGGTGCAATCAATATTGATGCCAAACAGTATTTGATCGACGCCGCAATGCAAACCAACTGGGGGCATATTGCCGTC
>JAIETO010000007.1 GCA_019745005.1 Burkholderiaceae bacterium | reverse complement strand
TGGATCGGACAAATGTTGATACGCGATGTTGAGTTGCACCATCATTTGGTTAGCATCTGGCGTATCAGGGTTGCGATCAGGATGACACTTTTGCGACAGTGTCTTATACGCAGCACGAATCACTTCAACAGGCGCATCCTGCGCAACTTTCAAAATTGCGTAATAGTTTTGTTGGTTTTGGACTTGGTTTAACAAAATGCGGAATCCTTGTTTTCAGATTTACTCATTTAGGTGGCTAGATCTTAATTCAAGCTGAAAAAATAAGCTCGCTGGAAATGTGTATCTAAAGATCTAATTACGTTTATCTATTCGGGTTGGTGCATGCAACGGAGAGTCCCCGACAAACTCACTCGACATTTTCCACCACGACCTCACGGCTATCGCCCAAACCATGTGGAGAGTAAAACATTCTAAACAAGGGCTTTAACTTATTTGCTTATAAACACAACTTTGCCAATAACTTCTTCAGCTTTTACAAATCCCCAAAACCGACTATCTTCACTATTTGAACGGTTATCACCCAAAACATAAAATCTGCCTTCTGGAATTTTGCAACTCACTTTCGAACCAACATAAGTGCAAAGATTTTTTAACTCAAACTCGTCGGGTCTGATCTCGCGCTTATCATCGTTAATCAAAACACTGTAATCGTTACTGCCGATTCTTTCCGAATAACGGCTGACGTAAATTCCATCGGAAGGAATTAAAAAATCATCTAATTTTTCACCAGTTACTCGAACACCGTTTACCGTCAATCGATGCTGATCAACCTCAATTTGATCACCAGGAATACCGACTACGCGCGCGATGTATGTCAGCGATTTTTTGGGCGGATAGTCAAAAACAATAATATCGCCACGCGCAATTGAGTCTGAATGTGGTTTACTGCCAAAGTAAAATCCGAACGTGCTGAAGTGTCCATACCCCCATTTTTTTACGATGACATTGGCGTGCAACATGCCGGTAGGCACCATTGATGCGCTGGGCAGGCGAAACGGCTCATAAAAAAATACTCTAACAATGAACGCTACGGAAACGAAAGAGCCGAAAACAAGCGTTAAACCATACCACTTTGTTAGCCAATGCCTTGTTGATTTTTCCGGAAAAGCGACCGCGATTTTGTACGTTACGAAGGCGCAAAAAATTGGCAGCAATACTGATAGTAATGTTCCGATTATTTCTAATTCCTGTGGGAATATCCCCAGAAAAATAACGACTGCGAGTGCTGCTGACGCCAAAAAAAATGCACCCGCCAAACGTATCCAGCCAACGTATATGAGGCCAAGCGGTGACAGAATTAGACTCAATACCGCGGCTATCCACTTATTCGGTTTCCAGTTCATTGCGACGTCCTTTTATAGTTAATGTGTTGATGCGAAACGATGTTTAACTTCGGCATATGCAGATAATACGGTTCTCACTCCACATTTTCCACCGCGACTTCACGGCTATCGCCCAAACCATGCGCATCGACCACGCGTAAGGTATAGCGACCCGCGTTCGGTGGTGTCCAATTAATGCCCTCGCCTGCTTTGGTGCTGCCGATGAAGGCGTCGTTGGCAAACCAGCGCAAGGTGCCGCTGTTGACATCGGCCTCTGCTTTGAGTGACAGCGCTTCTGGCTTATTTAAGCGCTGTAGGTGCACGACCCCGCGCAGCGGGCTGGTGATATGGGGTGCCGTATCGCCGCCGTTGATATCTGCATTGGCTGGCGCATTTGCACTCAGTGCGTTCACAGCACTGGGCGACCACGCGACTGCGTCGTTAGGGCATTCGCCGCTAGGTGGGGTGCGCAGTGGCAGCCCTGCTTTCTTAAACAAGGCGCGCATGTCTGAAGGCCAAAATTCGAACACTTCGTTTTTTGTGTAAGCATTGCTTTGGCAGGCGCGTTGCCCCGTGCGCGTATCGATCATTACGGTCCGATGCAGCGTGCTTTGCTTGAGTGGGGACTTTCCAGCGATCATCCACGCGGGCGCGGTGACCGGACATTCAGCGTTCGGCAGATCGCCGCTAGCTGCGCAAACTTGAATGCGTTGCAGATTGCTAGGCGCTGCCGTGGCGATTTCGCCCGGATCAAGTTTTTCCGCGCGCAAGGCATCGACGATTCTAAAAAATAAGGGCGCCGCAGCTTCTACACCAATGAAGGCAGGATTGTTTTGTCCGTTGAAATTACCGACCCAGACCACCAATACATAGCGCCCGAAAATACCTGCCGTCCACGCATCGCGAAAGCCCCACGAAGTGCCGGTTTTCCACGCCACGGCTGGGCGTGCTGGTGCGTAGGTGTCGGGGCGCGGGGTTTGGCGCAGCATATCTTGCACAATAAACGCTGCTTCCGGGCTTAACACTTGCAGTTGCGCGGATTTACTTGAATTGATTGCGGCGTTGCCAAGCTGGCTCATGGTCGATTTTGTATCGCGATTTTGTATCGTGTATTCCATGGCTTGCCACTGCCCACGGTTCGCTATGCTTGCGTAGAGTTGCGCTAGTTCTTCCATACTCAGCTCTGCACCACCCAGCGCTAAGGCAAGGCCGTAGTGCGATTCTGCCGCGAGTTTTTGCACGCCAACCAGTTTTAAGAAATCGTATAAATTCGGCTTACTGAGACGAGAGGCAAGCTCAACGGCAGGCACGTTACGGCTGCGGATTAAGGCTTGGTGGGCGGGGATGGGCCCGGCGAACCTCCCATCAAAGTTCTCCGGTGCAAACGCGCCGAAATTACTTTGTGTGTCTTTTAATATCGTCGCTGAATGAATCAAACCCTGATCTAAGGCCAAGCCGTAGATAAACGGCTTCAGAGTAGAACCCGGCGAGCGCTTGGCGAAAATGCCATTCACTTGGCCAGCAATCTCATCGTTAAAGTAATCCGCCGAACCGACCATGGCTTTCACTTGCATGGTATTGGTATCAAGCAGCAGCGCGCTGGCGTTGCTAATACCTTGCTCGGCACGGGATTTCACATAGATACTCAACACGCGCTCTAACAATTGTTGTTGGCGCAAATCGATACTCGATTTCACTTCTCGCTGGTCGTTCGCCCGTAGCAAATAATCGACCGCATGCGGTGCTAAAAACGGCAAGCTGCGGCGACGAAAAAACGGCTGCGCCAAGGCGCGTGCATCGACAAATTGGGCGTCAACGGGATGACGTTGCACCCATAACTTTGCCAAGCGTTGGCGCGCGTCGACCAAATTTGTGGTCGCTTGTGCGTCGTTCAACGCATCAGTGCTACCTAGACGCTTGCGTGGGTTTTGCGGGATCACTGCCAAATTGATCGCTTCTGGCAGCGTTAAATCGCGCGCAGATTTACGCCAATACGTGAGGCTAGCGGCGGCGACGCCTTCGATATTGCCACCAAAGGGTACGCTGTTTAAATAGGCTTCAAGAATGTCATGCTTGCTATAGCGCATCTCCAGCCATAAGGCGGCACAGGCTTGCTGCAATTTACCGCTAACGCTGCGGCTATCAATTTGATACAAACGGCGCGCCAATTGCATCGTAATCGTGGATGCACCGATGCGACGTGCACCTGTGCCAGTCGCAATACTGGCACGTAACAATGCGAAGGGATTCACTCCAGGATGCCAATAAAACCAACGGTCTTCGTAAAGCAAAAACGCTTCTTGCAGGCGCGGTGACACATCCGCTAGCGGCACCCACAGGCGGTATTGCTGATCAGATGCGAGAGTAAGGCGCAACAACTCACCATTGGCCGCCGTGACACTACGTGAGGAGGAAAATGAACCAGATAAAGCGGGTTTCGGCGCGACTCTCATCACTACCAGCACCAGCGCAATCGCGAGCGCCAAGATCGCAAATCGCCCTGCCTTACGGTGCTTAATTTTCGCGACGAAATTTTTCATACGTCTATCGCGCGCAAAACCAATGCAGCCTGAACGCTCAAATGCAACGAGATCTTCACTTTTTACGCGCAAGGAGACATTTGCATAGCGTCATTCTAAAATTCTTTAAATGCCAGCCGCTGTTGCTGCCGGTTCTGGCAGTTGATATTCAAACGTATAGGCATGTTTGCCATCCGCCATGATGATGGTGAATTCGCCTGTTAAGCCCTGCAATTCACCCGTTCCCGAATCTGGCACGACCGCAATGTGTAGTGAAGGCGCGCCACGATTCATGCTGCCGCTATGCTGTAAGACAAACGTCCCTTGCTTACCATGTAACGCCCCGCTCACTGATTCGATCGCGACATAACCGGCGGAACCTTTAACGCCCGTCATGGCGCTCAACATTTGCCCAACCGTGGTGGCAGATAGATCCCCTGAAATCACTTTGTTAATCGCCATACGGCCGAGTTGCGATTCGCTAGGGACTGCTTCAAACTCTAAGGGTTTTAAATCAACGACGAAGGAGCCTTGTGCTGTGGTCATAATCAAATTCCGTTCAAATTAAAATTGTTTATTTAGGTAAATCAGTTTAGGTTTCGATCTCACCATTAATTAGCAAACGTTGACTATGATGCGGGTAATCGCATACATCATGTTCTAGGCGTTGCCCCGCCACCAAGCAAACCAAAGTTTCAGCGCTTTTATTGCTCAACATATGCGCCGCGCCATTCTTGCGAAAACCGAGAAAATCACCTCTTGCAACTGGAAACGTTTCACCTCCAATCAACGCTTCACCGTTGCCTGAAAGGATATAGACAAATTCCTCTTCGTAGTGGTGAAAGTGAAAAGCAGTCGAGTCACGGCCCGGCGCAATACTCACCAAATGCACACCCAATTAGCTAAGCCCAGCTAAAGTGCCTAAAGATTTCACTTCGCGCACGGCATTTGGGTTGAGCTTGTGGGTTTTAAAAACAGGGGGTGTTTCTGCAATTTGCGCAGCTGAAATTAAAGTTGGATGAGTTGATTGATTTTCCATTGTTCCTATTTACTTTCGATCGGAGTCAAGCAAATCAGACCAAACTCAGGAATATGTCCAAGCCAGTCTCGCTAAAGGATCAAACCAATTGGAGCCAAATTCAAGCACGTATTTCCGCTTTAGACTGCTGATTGTTCTTCAGTCGATGAAGTCTTTTTAAATAAAAATAGGCAACTGGCAAAATAAGAAGAAAGCAAAGAAACGCAAGCTGCCAATCCGTGAATGGCTTCCAGAAAGCGACATAAAGGGGAAGTTTAGGTTTCGGCAAACCTGCTTGTTCCGCGCGACGGATTTTATCGGCGATATCAAGTTCCATTGTGCCGAAAGCATTCATTTTTACTACAGTTGTAACTCTGTTTTTTATAGATGAAGGATTTGTTTTCTCATAGGAATTAGTCGCGTCTTGACAATAAAAATCCCTCAAATTTTGGTCTTCATGTTTACTAGCTTTGCACAAACTAATCTTTGATAAAGTTAAACTTAAATCGTTAACATAAGTTCTTAACTCTAGTTTTTCTTTCCATTCTCCGATTTCCTCATCATAGCCTGGTCCTCTAACAAAAAGGATATGAGCAAGAGTCGCATACATCAACGAACCGCTAACAATAACGGTCCATAAAACTCTCAGAAACAAAGACCCAAGGCAAAACTGTTCAACCTTCAAAAACGTTGACTTGATGCCTGAAAAGCCTTCAGATATTTTCTTAATGTCCGCAAAATCCAAAATTTACCTCGCAAAAAAATTATATTTCGCAAAACCAACCGATGCGCACCAACGGTCATCTTTTCATTTTCTTAGAAAAACTCATTAAGACATTTGATCCGTTAACACTTCGTGTGTATCGACGTGTCAGACTTTAAACGAAATTATTTTCAAAAAAAGAAACCTATTTGCTAAATGGCTTTACCTTGAACGTGCCCGACGCGGCGCGTGCAAATATGCGGTGTTCATACATGGCTTCGCCGTAGGCGGCAGGAATCACAAAACTACCAACATTGGTTGCGCGGGCTTTGTAGGTAACTTCCGTCAAGCCGCCAGTGACATTGCCGTAAAAAATCACGCGGTCTTCGCGGATATCGGCATAGTCAATTGCCCATGTGCTCTTACCGCCCAAGCGTTGCCGCCACAAGGGTGTATCAGGGGAATCAGAATCGGAGGGCGATGTCAGCACAGGCTCTAAACCACCGGGCAAAATATCAACCAGCGCTACCTGCGGTAAATAATTACGGTCAGTTGCGCGCACCCTCACCCGCACAGTGACTTCATCGCCCAATGCTGCCTCCGTAATGACAGTGCCTTTTGCGTC
>JAIETO010000115.1 GCA_019745005.1 Burkholderiaceae bacterium | reverse complement strand
ACAGTGACATTGCTAGCGGGCGCCCGAGAAAACGCGCAACCGACTAATAAACTCATGCTCGCCACACTCGCCACAGTGATTACAAAACGTATTTTTTTCAAAATCAACAAATGCATAAAAAGCCTTAAAGAGAACAGCCGCAACAGCGCAGGCGAGAATCATAGCAGACAGCACTATAATTCCATTTCCAAATCAATTGTGTCTAGGCGACGAGCCGCGGACAGTGCTTTGGCACGGCAAGGTGAAGGCAACAACGACATGATTAATTTCGAAATGGAATAATTATGTCGCCAAGCCAAAACCCGATATCATAAAGCAGTCAGTCAAACCTTGAACAAAAATATGAGCAATAGCACGACGAATTTGAAAGCCAGTGGTTTGAAAGCGACCCTGCCGCGCCTCAAAATATTAGAAATATTTCAAAATAGCGCGGTACGCCATTTGACGGCGGAAGACGTCTATAAAATCCTCATCAACGAAAATATGGATGTCGGCCTAGCCACAGTCTACCGCGTGTTAACGCAGTTTGAACAAGCGGGCTTGATGAATCGCAGCCATTTTGAGACAGGGAAAGCCATCTTTGAACTCAACGAAGGCTCGCACCACGACCATCTGGTATGCCTAGACTGCGGCAAAGTCGAAGAATTCTTTGATCAAGAAATTGAAACTCGGCAACATACGATTGCGAAGGAACGCGGCTTCGCCATTGCTGAGCACTCTTTAGCGCTGTACGGCAACTGTACAAAAACCGATTGTCAGTTTAAAACAGCGAGCAAATAGGTAAGAAAATCGGCGCACTTACTTAAGCAGCGCCATTTTCCGTTGTTGGCGCTGCTGCCGGTGCTGCAGGTGCCGGCGCAGCTTGGCGTGCCGAACGCACTTTATTCGCCACCGATTGCACCGTATCCAACACTTTTTTGGCGTTAAACGGCTTGATAATATAGCCACTAATGCCCGCCTGCACCGCTTCCGACACGGTTTCTTGGTCTTTGTTTGCCGTCACCATCAAAATCATTACATCGGGCAGCACTAAGCGAATACTTCTTAGCGCTTCTAAGCCGCTGACTTTTGGCATCACCACGTCGAGCAAAATAATATCTGGCTTTAAACGTGTCGCCATTTCCAGCGCAATACTGCCATCCGTTGCCTCACCAGCCACGTTATAAGTGTCGTGGCGCAAAATAACGCGCAGGGTCTCCCGCGTCATGTCGTTGTCGTCTACGATGAGGATAGAAATATCTTTATTGTCTGCCATAGAATTTTCGTAATAATTGAAGTCGGTGCTTAGCTAATTACTCAACGCATTGGATAAAAGTTTTGCAGTGATGTCGACAATGGGAATGACGCGCTCATAGGCCATGCGGGTGGGGCCAATAACCCCCAAAGTGCCGACGATTTTACCATTGACTGCATACGGTGCCGTGACCACGCTCATCTCATCCATAGGCACTAAATTGGATTCGCCACCAATAAAAATCTGTACGCCCGACGCTCTTCCAGACACATCCAATAAGGCCATCAAACTAGTTTTTTGCTCGAACATATCAAACAACTTGCGCAGCGCGTCCATGTTAAACGACAGGTCTTGTACGTTCAGCAAATTACGTTCGCCTGAGATAACCACATCATCATTGCCTTCCGCCATGGCATCGCTGCCTGCCTCTACGGCAATTTGCATTAATTTGCTCATATCGTCGCGCAATTGTCGCAATTCTGACCCTAAACGAGCGCGCGCGTCATCAAAACTTAAACCGCCGAAGTTTTGATTTAAATAATTCGCCGCCTGCACCAATTGTGAGGGGCTGTAATCTACTTCCGTCAAAAGTAAACGATTGTGAACTTCGCCATTAGGCGCAACAACCACCAACAAAATACGCTTTTCGGATAAGCGCAAAAACTCCACTTGTTTAAAGATTGATTCTTGGCGCGCCGTCATCACCACGCCCGCAAAACTTGACAAGGAAGACAGCACTTGCGCTGCGTTTGCGATAATTTTATGCGGCGAACCAGAAATAATGCGCGATTGCATACGATCTTCCAGCGCCGCTTCGTCTATCTCCTGCACCGTTAACAACCGATCAACGAACATGCGATAACCGCGCGGCGTAGGAATGCGCCCAGCAGAGGTATGGGGACTAGCGACAAAGCCCATTTCCTCCAAATCCGACATCACGTTCCGTATCGTCGCCGCCGACAACTCCAAGCCGGAAAGCTTAGACAGCGCGCGCGAACCCACGGGTTGACCGTCGGCGATATACCTTTCAACCAAGGTTTTTAATAATGTTTGAGCGCGAATATCGAGTTGCATAAATTCATTGTAGAGCAAAGCGCTTTGAAACGGCAAACGTTTGGACTATGCACAAGGGACACACGAAAACGCGGCGACAAAAACCTCGCTTATGAAGACTCAATTAATGGCAGCAGATCGTGGATGTTTGTCACAATAGCGTCCGGCTTCACCTCATACAATAAGGCGTCATCTTTCGCATGCTCACGCCGCTTCATCCAGACACCCTGCATACCAACCCGTTGTGCCGCTTTCACATCAAGCAGTAAATCGTCACCCACAAACAGAACTTGCTCAGGCTGGCATTCCAAAGCTTCGCACGCAGCATGAAAGATGCGCGGGTCGGGCTTGGCACAGCCAAAGCGATGGGCAGCTAGGCTGACATGAAAATGATGATCTAAACCTATCGCCTCCAAATCAGCAAACCCATTAGAAATCGATCCCATTAATACCCGCTGCTTAATCAACGGCAAACCCGATAACACATCCTCATACAGCGTCACCTGATTACGCGCATCAGCAAAAATCTGCATTGCCCTATCTGCTTTCCCGATAGGCTCGCCAATCTCATCAAACACTTCACGTAAGGACGTATGCCGCAACGCCCACAGGTCGTAATTGAAACGGGCGTCCGTACCCATCAAGGCCAAACGCTTATCGCGCAACTGCTCTATCGTGTATTTCTTCACCGCTTTGGGCGCATGCTCTTTTAACCAAGCGTACAAAACGATTTCAGCGTGCACGATGACGGGTGCAACAGGCCATAGCGTGTCGTCTAAGTCAAAGATCACTGCTTTGATGTTGGTATTCGATAAGGGCGTTGATTTCATTTTTTCCTATAATTAGGCGTGCCTTAAATAAGCAAGTTTGATTTTAAGTTCAGAATGAAAAGCGTGGGCTTGATTGGCAATTTTTGGGTCATTGTGCGCTAGCCAACGTTGGCACGACTAAGCAAACGGAACCGAAAACAGTTCGATACAAGGCCAACTCAAACGGCGGTCGATTACGCTTCGCTTCAATCGTGCCTGCGCGAGCTCAACCACACTGCGCGGCAAAAGATAACAATTTGAACTTTATCTAGAGATCCTTACCGAATCGCCAAAATATCCAGAACACTAACCCAGCAACTCCGCCAAGTGCAGCAAACAAAACCATTGAATCAAAATCAACACTGTTACCTGAAGTTATCGTAACCCGCACAACAATACTTACGAACGCCCCTGAAATCATGGCCAACCACCAAAAAACCATTTTTAGCTTATTCATCAAAAAGAATATTGGCCCACCAAGAAACACCGCCCCAATTAAGGCAAATTGGTAAGTCAACATATACGTCACATATATCGAAGCAAAATCGTGGTAACCACTGATCGGATATAAAAACGCAAAATAAACCGCGGGCATAATGGGAGCAGCAAGGAGTCCAAGCACGCTGGAGGTCAGTTTTTTCACTTTATTCTTCTTTTTTCATATGCTCGAGAAAGGAATACTTTTCATCTTCTTTACGCATAAAGAAAACGTGCCTGATTCAGGTGTCTCCATCACATGTTGAGTTCACTCTGGACATAAAATGCGCAGATAAAAGATTTGACCTCTCACACTATATTTTTACATGATTTTTCCTTAGCCCTCGCCGCGACAAATCCAAATAACTAGGCCATAGCTCTGCGCGTCTACGGTTTTAAAAAAAAGTATTTGCATCACATATGCTTTCGCAATTAGTGACAAGACTTGGCATCATTTTTACGCCATGAATGATTCCTAACCTTTAATGCCAAAAATCATTTATTTTGCGTTTTCTGATCATTCAACTTCATTATTATCTTGCTAGTTTCATTTCCCTCAGTGCGGCCGTCGGGAAAGGTATGGATAAAATCGAATACGTCATCTTGATTGATTTCAACAATTTGCCCTGCGTGCAGTGATTTAATGTGGAAAGGCTCGTTTTTCAAAAGCCCTTTTATTCTTTTCGATTTCCATTCAGTAACCTCTACCCACATCCATTCATTGCTTTTTATGTCTGTAACAAAAGGCGCTTTCAGTTGAAGAAATTCGCCGGGCGCAAAGCTTGAATTAAACTGCGTCTTAAGTTCAGGCAAACGATTTTTCGCTTTTTGGCTTGCCATTAGCAATTCGTCGGTATGTTTAATGTATTTAATACTGTCTTCTGTGCCGTATAGTGCCCCTAACAAGGCCTCTTGTTTCGCATGTAAGTCGTTTCCCGTGTACCGATCAAATCCAAGTTCAACCAATCGATTATTTGGATCGCCTTCAGCTCTAACTGCCTCGTAAAGTTGAAGCTTGACGATGCTCACCGCGTTAGGTTTAAGGTCAGTCGTTTGCTGTTCTTTCACTTTCGAGTTTTGAATTGCCATGAGATTCAATTCATAGAGAGACGTATTCTTAAATTCACTTCCCTCCACCATCACCTGACAAAATGCATTAATTAGGTTTCCAATCGGTTTATTCATCGACCACGAAAATTGTTCAACCACCACGTCAGGCAACCCCAATTTTTTCATTCCTAAAGTAATTGCCCTCACGTACTCGCGATCTTTATAAACGTGAATCGTGATTTGACTGCCCGCATTCGGAAATGGCGTTGCCCATGTTTCAACACGGCGATTCTGCCAAGCATCTGGTGTGAATATTTGACGGGTTTCTTCGTCCCAGACAAGACCATTTGTTTGACGAGCCAAAGATTCAACTAATTGATTGGCTTTTTTTAAGGCTTCCAAAGCGTGCTTTTGGGGATGGGCAAAATTTATGATGAAAACTTGCTTCGATCGCTGCAAGTTCTCTGCCTGTTCCTTGCTGAGTCCGAGACCAAAATATCGCAACGAACTAGGGCTTAATGGCGCGTAATTCTTTAAGACATCTTTTTCCAAAAAGCCTGTAACCATATCATCTGAAGGCTTATCAGAAAGAGTCGCGACCACATTTAGTTTGTACTGAGAAGCCAATTTCTTAAATATGTCTGTCGGATCTTGGCTAGGAAGTGGCGCGTAGTAAACCGCCAACTGAAAATATACCGACTCTGCTGCAGGCGATCCTGTTGGGAAAAACTTGGAAGCAGCCCAAGCACTTGAGAAAAATCCTATCAGTAAAAGACTAAAACCTAATCTGAGCAAAAAGCGGGAAAAAAAGATCTTCATAATTAGAAAGAAGAGTGGGAATGCTGCCACTGTAAAGCATCATGGCAGAAACGAATAGTCAAGTTGTTGCGCTTTTTTTGCATGATTCAACATGTCATATCTGCGCCTTTTCTTTGTACAACTCGTTTGCATTGCACCTGTCCTCGCAGTGCATCTGTCAGTCTCGGCATGCGAATAAAAAACTGCACCATCGACAGAAGCTAAATTTCAACACTCAAAGCTATCGCTTAATTGTATTTATTGAGAGAAGCTTACAAGTGAAGGATTAGGCGTCAGCGCAAGCGAGCTTCGCAAGAAACCTCTTCAGATGCGGCTCGCTACGGTGGAAGGGAACAAGCGCGAAGGGAAACCAACGTACTTCATTAAATTCGCCTTTGTCGAAATCAATCGCCGCTTCGCGCTTGCCTCTTACAACGTACCATAACGAGACATCAGTATGGCCTGAAGTCAGTCCAACGGTTTCAGTGACAGTAACCATAATTGGCGGCCCGATAGCTTCCAACGCGACGTTAAGCCCGAGTTCCTCCTTAACTTCTCTCACCACGGTGCAACGTGGGTCTTCGTCAGGTTCCACATGTCCACCACTCGGTAGCCAAAGCTGTGCATTTTTGTGGTCTACCAGAAGGATATGTGCGTTATCCACGACTGCGAAATACGAAACCAAATGCTTGGGCGGTGTCGCTGGTTTTTCCAAACGAAAGAGTGGCGCACCCGAATCGACCCAAGCGATGGCGTCATTGAGATGCGCCTCCTCCAGCGCGTCCAA
>JAIETO010000132.1 GCA_019745005.1 Burkholderiaceae bacterium | reverse complement strand
GCCGATGGCGACCTCGAATGGCTGCTGGAGTTATCTGACAGCATTGTCACCTACCGAGCACGTTATCAATCGCAACCAGAATGGTTACCTGTTTTAGATTTGTTGGTGCTTGATAAAACCAATCCGCGCTCGATTGTGTTTCAAGTGGATGGCATTCAAAAGACCTTGCAACAATTGGCGCTATCCTACGAGAGCAAAAAAATCGACGATCTCGCGCCATTTCAAGCAGAGCTTGGCGCATTGGTTCCACAAATGCATCTCACTGCGGGCAATCAGCATTTACTTGAGTTATTTAAACGCCTCATGGCCGCAAGCATGCACCTCTCAGAGCAAATTGGCGTACAGTTCTTCAGTCATACGGCGTAATTCCTTTGGTATATTTGAAAAGCTTGGGAGTCTGTCATGAAGCATTCAGCCCGCCTTTTTTCTTTTGTGATTGCGACCTGTGTTTTACAGGCATGCGGCGGCAACGGCAGCCTTCCATCGCAGCTCGTTTCGCCACCGCCAATTAGTGCACCAGCGGAGCCCATTGCCCGTTTACCGAATCAACGTGTGAGTGCAGAGACGCCCGTTGCGGCAGGCTGCACAGGCGGCTCAGTGAGTGGACAAAACTACCCAAATGCAGAGGTCGAGCCGTTTGCCGCTGTCCATCCGCGCAACCCGAATATTATTGCCAGCGCATGGCAACAAGATCGTTGGAGCAATGGCGGCGCCCGCGCCTTAGTCGCGGCAGTTTCTGAAGACGGTGGTGCCACATGGCTGCGACAACTGATGCCTTTTTCACGCTGCGGCGGCGCACTTCCCGGTGCTGCTGGTGATGACGAGCGCGTCAGCGACCCGTGGGTCGATATTGGCCCAACGGGCATTATTTATGCGATGGGTTTATCGTTTAGCGGTGAATCGATGGCACCCGGATCAAGCTCTACATTAATTACCAGCCGCTCATTAAATAACGGTAAAACCTGGTCTTCACCAATCGCCATTTTGCGTGACGGTGCCGACTACTTCAACGATAAAAATGCACTCACTGCCGACCCAACTGACGAACGCTATGTCTACGCCGTGTGGGATCGATTAGATACCAATAATCGCGGCCCGACTTTGTTCTCGCGTTCAACGGATAGCGGCGCGACTTGGGAAGCGGCACGCACCATTTTTGCCCCCACGGTACGCAATGGCGTGAGCCAAACTTTGGGGAACCGCATTGTGGTCTTGCCAGACGGCAGCCTAATGAATATGTTCACGCAAATCGACACGGTGAATAATCAATCAACGAGCTTCATCGCCGTGATACGCTCGTTTGATAAAGGCCTAAGTTGGTCAGCGCCAATTCGTGTCGCCGATATTCAAGCGGTCGGCGCGATCACACCGCAAACGGGTACCGGCGTCAGAGACGGCGCTGGTATTGCGCAAATCGCCGCCGGGCAAGCGGGCAATGTGTGGATTACATGGCAAGACGCGCGTTTTTCCGGCGGGCTGCGCGATGCCATCGTCATCTCTCGCTCACGGGATGCTGGCGCCACGTGGTCATCACCCGTTGCGATCAGCCGTAACTTTAATGTTCCAGCGTTTACGCCCAGCATTGCAGTCAGTGCAGATGGCAGCGTTGGCGTTAGCCATTTTGATTTTAGGTTCGACACGACGAAAGCCAACACCACATTCACCAGCGCATGGTTGCTCAGCTCCCGCGATGGCATCACGTGGGATGAAACTCTGATCTGGAGTCCGTTTGATCTAAACCAAGCGGCCGTCGCGCGCGGCTTATTTCTAGGGGATTACCAAGGCCTAGTCGCGACAGGCAACAGCTTTCTACCCGTGTTGGCAATGTCCAGCCAAGACACGAATAATCGCAGCGATATTTTTGCTTTAAAGATCACTCCATCGCCTTTAGCTGGCTTAGTCAAACAAGCACAACGGCAAGAAACCCTGAATGAAAAACCTTTGAGTGAAAAAGAATTTAGCGCCGCACGGCATGCAGTAATCGTCAATACCATGGAGCGCCGAATGCCCGGTTGGGCGCATCGTTTTGGGTTGTCTCACGCGTCGCATTAATCTAGGGATTATATTCATACCCCATGCTGTATTAATTCGTTACGCTTTAAATGAAAGCGGTAAAGGCAATAAATTTTATAAAAAATTGGCAGTATCGTATTTTTGCGCCTAATTCAGTTTGCTCCTTGGTGAAATTTATCGCCTCCATGTTGATCCAAGTTTAGCGCGGCTAGCCAATCTGATTGCGCGGAAGTTCATAAAGAAACCTTTCTTCGCCATCAGGAAACGCCTGCCTGCCAACGCGCACTCCACCCAAGCGAGCAATCAGCGCCTGCGCCGTTTTGTTTGTGTCAGCGGTGTAGGTTTGTACTTTGTCCCAAGCAAAACCGTCATACGCACAGTCAATTGCAGTGCGTGAAGCTTCGAGGGCGTAGCCTTGTCCGCGCGCTTCTGGCAGCAGCCACCAAGTCAATTCACGTGGCCATCCGCGACCTTGCCAAAAACCGCAAACGCCTAAAACTTCATGATCTTCACGAAGCCGCAGTACCCAAACACCAAACCCCTGAAAATGCCAAGCACCAAGGTCGTACACTAATCGCGACCAAGCAGCAGCGGGTGTGAGCGGGCCACCATAAGCACCAGACGCTGCCGCATCTGTGTAAAAGCGCTGATAACTTGCTTCAGTTACGCAGTTTCTATTTTTCAACTGCACTTACGCAGTTTTTAGGAACCAATCAAGCAAAGTACGATTTAAAATTCGTTATACATCAACAAGTTAAATTCAATATGACGACATATAGATCGAATTCATCAAGCATCCATCAAGCATTTTCATGACCAAATTGGAACGTATCTTAATGCCTTCGTCCCCGCGTTTGCATCGTATGGTCTGATAAATTTTGCGTTGACTGTGTCTTTAATAATTCGGCTAATCGCTGCACTATTTTTAAGCTCAACACCAAGTCGATCTCTTAACGACGTGTTATTCATAGGTTCACGGCTTACGTATTTGAGGCAGCAGTGCAAATAACAAGCACGAATACGATCCTCCTTATCCATATCCTTAAAGTCCTTATGGGCAAAAAGAATAGCTCGAGTGTGTTCTGGTGTCACCTCAAATGCAGGGGCTGGTAATTGGTATAGTTCAGTTTGAAACACTACCTTATCAATGCCGCTCCCACGCTCCTCACAGATACCTACACGGCGTAAAAAAGACGCCAAAGCTTCATTCCGACTTCGTGGTGGGCTGTCCAGAAAACGTTGTGGATCAACCAAGGGCACGCCGGGATTTGTGATTTCCATGCGATCGGTAAATATTTCAATGATTGGGCCAGTACCCGTCAGCGTAAAGTCTTGATGAATAATTGCATTCGCCACCAACTCACGCACAGCCAGCTCAGGGAACATTGGAACTGCTTTACGCAAAGCTTGGCCGATGTATTCGTTTTCAGGCAACAAGTTATTAATAAAGCTAATTAAGCCCTCAAAACCAGACGCATAACCTTTCGTGCCATCGATCTCACGTATGGTTTCTACACGATTGTTGCCTTTGTACAGTACTACCCTGACTACTTTGCGTGCCAGATGCGCAAAGCCTGCTAGTTGTCTTGCAAAAAGCACCGCCCCCAGATTGCTGATTGCCCAATGGCCTGCATCATTTTTGATGATCAAACGATCAGCTTCCAGGGCTTGCAAAATCCCAATACGATTATCGGGCAAGGGTAAGTCCGTCAGTTCAAAATAAGAAGGATAATCCAGCAGCTTGAAAACTTCCTCACTCCCAGCATTCGTCAATGCCATTTGCTGCTCAAAAGGTACGCGATCAAACGTACGCCACAACTCTCTTTCTTTGACAGGAAAATCTTTCAGCTTCTTTTTATACGAACCAATACGAATATATTCGACTCCATCAAATTGCACAGGCGTGTGGTTAGCAGCAGCGATTTCCAAGATAACAAATGCTTTACCCTCAACTTCAAATTCCCAAAAACGAAAATGAATTTTGGGTGAAATTTTTTGCAGTAGCCAGCTTTCAAGCTCTTGCTGCTTGTTGTAAGTGAGTGAAGGTTTAAATTCTGTTCCCAGTAGAGCATGGTCTTCATCAGCAACGCCCCATGCCAAGTAGGCAGTTTGCTTACCCAATAATGCGGCCGAATTAGATAAGGCGGAGATGTACTCGCCAATTTGCTGCGGATCATCGTTATTGTGTTTGAACTCAACCCATTCTGTTTCATTGGGCAAGCGGCACAATTCACGCAATAAAGTCGCTAGTTGATCAGAGGTTTGTTGGGCAAGCATGTGTATTTCGCATTCAATAAATTGATGTTCTAGCAGATACTATTTTTACTGCACTATTAGCGTTATCAAAGAATGGTTTGTTTGACTTTTTCAAGGGTACTTCCTCTTTGCGACAAGTTCCAAAAAATGATTGACTGCATTGCCTGAAGCAACAATTTCTTGCCTGGGAATATTGGGCGCATTGGTATGTGAGGATGGATTTAACACAAAATTTCTTAACATTTCAAGCCGTTGCATCGCTTGATCCCAATTTGCTTTTGGCACTGCAGGGTGCGCCATTCCAGTTTCTTTAGGCTATCCAATAAATCTTGAGACTTATGCCTAGCAGGATCTTGATTGTGGCTCAACTTGATATTTTTCAATTCTCACGCAGTTCGCATTGCTGCCTCAGTTCCTATACATCACGTTGTGCGTTGATGCAGAAAATTCGACGTGCCGCGACAATGAACACATGTTTGGATTATCTTTTTTCGAAATTGAAGAAATTTAACTGTTACATGCACCCTTTACCAATGATGTTTAAGCTTACATTAGAATATTACTGTTTCGTAATGAATTAGAACTCACTCAACCAAAACAATCGGCGCCAATTCATCACTCTGCGCAAGAATCTTCCCTATCGCCACGGTGTGCGCATAACCTAATTCCCGCAACGCTTTGATGCATGCTTCTGCATTTTTCGCTGGCACACTTGCCAACAAGCCGCCCGCCGTTTGCGGGTCAAATATCAGTGGATAGCGCGGGTGCTTCAGCATGGCTTCTTGGTTGCGTAGGGCGCGGCGTAGGCGTACGTTGGCGCTTTGTAGGGAGCTGACGATGCCGGCGTTGACGCATTCTTGCGCGCCGTCGAGTAGGGGTAGGGCGCTCATATTCAGTTCTGCATCCACACCGGACGGGCGCGTCATTTCTACTAAATGTCCGAGTAAGCCAAAGCCCGTCAGATCGGTGCAAGCCGTGACGCCGAATTCACGCAAACATTGAGCGGCTTTTTCGTTAGAGACAAGCATAGACTCCAGCGCTGCGCTTATCCATCTTCCTTTCGCGGCGAGCCTCATGTGCGCGGCGAACAAGGTGCCTGTGCCGATGGGTTTGGTGAGAATCAATACATCGCCTGCCCGCATGCCGCCCTTACGCATGAGCTGTGTTGGCGCGTCGTCGATTAGGCCGTTGATCGCAAAGCCCAAGGCTAACTCTTTGCCTTCGCCTGTGTGCCCGCCCACCAAGGCACAATTGGCTTGATTCAACACCTCCAGTGCACCGGTCATCATTTGAAACAACACGTCCTCGACTTTGCTATCTAAGCCTGACGGCACGGTGGCGATGGCGGTGGCACTTTGTGCTTTTGCGCCCATTGCCCAGATATCGCCCAAAGCATGGTTGGCGGCGATTTTGCCGAATAGGTAGGGGTCGTCGATAAACGCACGGAAAAAATCCACCGAGTGCACCATCGCTTTGCCAGCGGGCACGCGCACTACGGCGGCGTCGTCCGGGTCTTTGAGCCCAATCACGACATCAGGGTTATCGATGGGATGAAGCTGGCTGAGTGCACGCGATAAGATGTTTGAGCCAACCTTCGCGCCACAGCCACCGCAACGCATGGCAATGGCGGAAATCGCTTGTAAAGATTCTTCTGAACTCAGTTGTAAAGTTGTTTGATGCGCGCTTTTACTTTGCGCGTTACTCAGCATCGTTTCCATACTCGGAAAGTCGCTAAACTTGCGCATGAAGTTTTGATCAATCCAGTCTTTCCAGCGCCAGACCCACGCGCCACCAAAGCCCAACCAGCCGCGCGAGGCGACCGCATATTGGTCGCCCGTGCTAATTAAGGCTAACCAACGCTGTTGGGGATGATAGCCGTGTAGCGGTTTTCCCTGAACGCTTAGGCGTAAATTTTCCGTCAGAGGTTTGCCTTGCCGCACGGCGAAAAC
>JAIETO010000069.1 GCA_019745005.1 Burkholderiaceae bacterium | reverse complement strand
AAACTGGAATCGCGGTTCCCTATGAAACTCGTGAGGCGATGGAACTGCGGTATCAGCCTGATCTATGATGCCAAATTGTCGGTTCAACGCGGACGCCCGTATGGGTTGCTTAGCTTAGACCCTAAAATTTCATGAAAAATAAATACCCAATCCTAGTATTCGCGCTCATTGCGCTCGCGTTCGTACACTCCACGCAGGCAGGTGTTTTCGACGCGAATAAAAAAGTCGCCAACGAAGTCGCAATTATTCATGAGACCAATGGTATCGACGCATTGGCATTTAGCCCTGATGGAAGTTTATTAGTGGTGGCGAAATATTTTTACACACATTCTGCACAGGTTTGGGACTGGCGCCATTCAAGCCGTGTGGGTTCGGAATTTAAACATCGCGATCTTAGCCCACAGAATGCCGATGCGCTGCAGTTTTCTACCGATGGTAGAGAAGCCGTATGGTGCGGATACATCGCTGCGGTTTGGCGAATCAACGACGGTGTTGAAACTTTTCGCCACAAAGAAAAAACTGGAGAGAATAATTGTGAAGCCGTAACGTACACGCCCAAGGGCGACACCTTAGTAATGTCACAATCATCACATACGAGTCGCGTTCACACGCTAGCAACGTACGATACGAGAACATGGCAATTAGCTTGGAAGTTGGAGACGTCGAACTTTTTCTCGTCTGCATTTTCATTAAGTTTCGATGGAAGGTTTGTCGCCATCGGAGGTAAACTTTATTCGGACGAAAAGAATAACCTGGGGGCGCTAATATTCACGCAGCGAATACTCATATTCGATTTGCTTGAAAGACGTCAAGTAAGAGATATTCCAATTTTTTCAAGTGAATTAGACCCCCTTCGCGCCGATATAGCGGCATTGGCGTGGGGCGCTGACGGGAGGTTTCTTGCTGTCGGATTTCGTGGGGTGCCGAATGATGGAGCGGACGCTATTCGGATTTTAGATGCTGCCACAGGTGGAACATTAAGCCGGGAACCTGGGCCGAGAGGTACACACGTTAGGGGTATTCGCTTTACGTCAGATGGAAAGTATCTGATTGTTGCGGGCATAGGAAAAAGCGTCAAGATTTGGGATGGACAGCATATAAAGCTCCTTCAAGAGATTCCGGCTGAGGCAGCCTCAATTGCGGTATCGCAGGACGGACATTACCTAGCTTTAGGTGGCGGCGCGTTTGGACTTGGAAATATTACTCGCTTATTGGGCCTTCTGGCCCCATCGAAAGGCAAGGCGATTATTTACCAACTCAAATAGAGGTTCGAGCATTGCGCGTTTTTGGTTCCGGTAGATCCAGTGAACAGAAGGATAGTGTTTGTTTTGTTTTTGGAGGTTGGGCAAATTCGCAGGAACAGAAATGACAATTGAGGCATACGAAAATTTAAGACAAAGGGGAGCTAAACTGGCTGGAGGTATTGGTGATCTCAGCCGAAGGGCCTGTGTATATCATCATCTTTATGCAGACTCAGGAGGGCGCAATGTATTCCCATTAATTGCGGCACACGGGGCACTTTGGGCTGCGGGTTACTTTAACATGGGTATCCGCGCAGGAAAATTTCTCTCGCTTGGTCAGGCGTTTAATGAAAAACGTCGGTGTAACTTAATAAAATCGCTCGATGAATTTGCAGATAAATTTCGAGACATAAATAGAAGGGTATGCGCAGAATCCTACGCGATTTACCACTACACAAAAATTTACGGTTACTCCGACGCCATTGAACAGGTTATTGGAAAAGATTTTTTGGAGATTATTTGCCAAAGTCATGAGGCTTCGCAATTGGGGTTGAATTTTGAGAAGAAAAGCCGAGCCCAGCTTTTCTTTACTTTCTTTCATTGGGAGCAAGAGAATATAGTGGCGCCGTCTATCAACTCCGCATACGAGCAATTCAAATGGGAGTTGATCAAGTCTTTGGCTCTTCGACCTAAAATTGAGTTTTCATATTTTGGGAAATCTCATGCGCTGCAATTTGTTAACTTCTCCAGTAAGGAGGAACGAATTGTTCGTGGGTTTCAAGCCTATGAACGCGCCGAGCAAGTGGGACTGGACTCTGTGGAAGAGGCACTTTCCTTGTACAAAGTATTGCCAAAAGAATTTATTCTTAACCCTAATAAATATTTCGGAGCGATAGAGACTGCGATTGCCTAACCGTTCAAATATGGACGCCCCTAAAGTACAAAAAATAAACCAATAGTGATGGCATTAGGAGTAAGTCCGCAGTCGGCTTTCCGTTGGTGTTTTAAAGTGGGGTAACTTTGGGGGTAACTAGCATTTCAAAATTATGTAAATGCAAGTCAGCTAATGGTTTTGGGGGCTTTTTTGGTTCCGGCCTCGGTCATAAACTCTACTATCTGCATTTGCTGGATTTTTGATGTGGCCAACCAAGCTATGCGCGTTTCATGTTAAATTGCTAGCAGTCATGTATGCCGATTCAAGGTCATCCTAATTGAGGTAGCAGTCTTGGCCTCGACAAAATTCGTTAAATGCGATGCTCGTACAAAGCGAATTATATTTAGCACCAGCAAGTTTGGTGGACATAATTTGTTAAAGGATTGGGTTAAATGAAAACGCAGATCCGAGCTCAGCCTGAACAATCAAAGCAACAAACCCAACAGAGAATGAGCTCGGTGGCACAAGCCTCCATGACAGCGACTGGATTTGAGGATAAGCGTCCTCAAATAAACCAGCTCAAAGTACTTCAAGCTTTGATGCAGAACAATCCGCGGGTTCAAAATATTCCCTTCATGAGCGCAAAGGCTGAAAGCAGCGTACGGTCTTCCGATGAGTCGTTTGTAAGTCAAAGAATTACTTCTGTTGACGTGGAGCATTCTCATTTGTCAAAGGAGAAAATTTCTCAACGTATGATGAAAGAGGAATTGGTTGGTTCCAATAGCGAACTGGAACCACACCAATTTGCATCAAGTCCTGTAACTAGGAACTCCAATAACACTGGATTACCTGACCAACTCAAAAATGGAATTGAATCGCTTTCCGGAATGAGTATGGACCACGTAAAAGTGCACTATCACTCCGAAAAACCGGCCCAGTTAAATGCTCATGCGTATGCGCAAGGTAGCGAGATTCATATAGGACCAGGACAGGAACAGCATTTACCGCATGAAGCTTGGCATGTGGTGCAGCAGGCGCAGGGGCGGGTAAAGCCAACCATGCAAATGAAGGAGGCTGTGCCTGTCAATGATGACGTGGCATTGGAGGCTGAGGCGGACCTTATGGGTAAAAGGGCGCTTCAGCTAAGCAGTAGTGATAGGCCTACAACCCGGGTTGACGGAGCCACCAACGTAATACAGCGCCGGATTGGTGTGGAAGCTGAACTTTCTGTTCCAGTGACTCTTGCCCCTGTCGCCGCAATGAATGCTAACGATCGTATTCGTGCTTTTCTTGGCGGTGGCGTTTTTTATGATACGCAGTTAGAGCCTGCCGCTAATGGTTTCAAAAAATCGGCTGATCATGGCCCGCTCGGCACAGTGATCGAAAACGCTCGCGTTCAGATGGACCTTGCCGTGCAACAAAACGGACATCCAGCCATTCCACAGATTCTAGGTGGTCCAAAGCAGGCAATAATGGAATTCGTAACAGATCCCTTTGATGTTTCGACAAATGCGAACAGGGGAATATTCAGAAATGCCATCGGGCTTATGGTTACCGACATTGGCAACGTCTTTGCGAATGCAACTGCTGGAGTCCAGGCAACCACTCTAAATAATTGCGTTGTTGGCTTACCGCCCCTGGCCGATTGGCAAGCTTTCGCTCTTGCAAATGGTCTTGCTCAAGCAACCGGTACCGCAATCCACGCGAATATTTTACAAAATATGAACGATCAACTTTATGTACAAATGACGATGGGCGTGCAGCTACGCCGTATGCAGAAATTTTTGAAGAAAGTTGGCCGAAATCAACATTTAGCGTCGCAAGCTTTAGTTGGCGATCCGAATCACGCAGCTTTAGTAAACCTCGTTACTCGCCATGCATCAGATGATGCTAGGACAGTATTGAATAACACCTTCGGCGGTGGTGATATACATAATCGTCGATCTAGTGACTCATTACGTGGATATACAGCATTATTACTTTCATACCTCTACGGTAGTTACGTTTATAGTAATGTCGACATCGCAAAGAATATGGTTGCTGCGTTAAGTAAAACTCCACTGCATATTGTTCAACAAGAAATCACTCTTAATAAGCGACCAGATCAATGGACAGCGCTCGAAAGAACCAACTTTCAAACGGCAATTTTCAATCGTTTAGTTGCTCGCTTGTCGGCTGCACCGTTTCAGGCCTATTGGGTAGCCGGGGTGCACAACGCGGGTTTGCTTGGAAATTGGCAAGCAGGCTGGTTGCCAAATGTTCTAAATGGTGGGGCCGATAGTTTTGCTGGTGACGCACTTAATCCCGGCCAATTAGTTTTAGGCCCTCTTCCAATTCATGATCATACGATTGCGCCGGAAGATGATCCCGACAGTAAAACTATTGTCGGCGGCCCAGGAAGACCAGTTGGTCGATCTGCGCCAAATGTAGAGAGGTCTGGCGTAATTGCAACAGAGTTACGCTTCATCGAAGAGCGTCCAACTCCTGGCCAACTTTTGGCATTGGTCAATCGAGGAATTGCGTTAGTGCGGAGTGTGAACTAACCCAAAGATTTGCAGTGAAAAAAGTATTTGCACAATTTTGCAAAAAATTTCATGTCGAGAACACTAATAGTGTTCATCCAGAAAAGTTGCTTTTAGTCAAAAATTTTTCAATAAAAAAATATTTATGTTGTTAAACATTTACTGCTTGACATAGGTCTCAAACACCTTCATTCTTTGTTAAAAATCGTTAATTCAATATCGAATAAACATCAAAATTGCCCAAAAATTGTGCATCTGGGCTTCAAAAAATCAATTAGTAGCGTGGTCGTTGTAGCTTGTCAGTCGAGTTTCGAATAAGTATGTGTGCGTTATTGGCGGGTTTTTTCTGCTAATACGTTGTGGTTGTTAAACCAAGCAGAAAACAGTCGATAGCAATGATTAGTCTTGCCCTACGCCATCTGGCGACCCAACTTAATCAATTTCTCAAACGTACGCTTGACTTAAGCGAAGATGTCGTCGTTTTGTCGAATTTACTCGAACAAAATGGTGACTTAGCACCCAATGTCAAAAATAAAGTCGTTTTATTTATTACCAATATCGAGAGAGAAGTTTCCCCAGTAAGGCAAGCTTCTGGTGGTAGTTCCGGCTTTCGCATTGCAACCAACAGCCCGACTTTGCATCTTAATTTGTATGTGATGATGGTTGCGAATTTCACGGGTAACAATTACCCAGAGGGTTTGAAATTCATCTCTGCTGCCATCGCATATTTCCAACGGCAACCTGTTTTCGATCGCCAAAACAGTCCAGACTTAGATTCTCGTATTGATAAGCTCATCCTCGATATCGAAAATTTGAAGCTGCAGGATCTTAGTAATGTTTGGGGGCAAATGAACGGAAAGTATTTGCCGTCGATTCTTTATAAGGTGCGCATGCTTTCGTTTGCAGCGGATGATGTTATCGATCAGATTCCTGTTATTACTGGCCGAGAAGTTTCGGCTGAACGTTAATTCGAAAATTTCCTTTTAGCCCAATCCTGACGATGAGTACTTTTCACTTACTTTTTAGTGTCAAAGTGATGCATCAATTTTTTGATGGACGTGAATGCAAAGGCGTGCGGTTGGAACCTACTGAGCTTGCGGCTACTTTTAGTCAAAAAATTGGTTTGCTGTTTCGCAGTTTGCCCTCAGGAATCGCGGTTTATTGTGAAGATAGGGACTTTCAAAAACTCAGATCATTTACTTCACAAAAATTAGGACTTAGGCTGGCTTTCAAATTGATATCAGATGACATGTACTTTGATTTATTTACGAAGAAATTTGAACAAGCTGAAAGTGCGGTGCGGTACTTTGATTCACGGCGTGCATGTGAAGACGCGAAAGGCGTTCAACGTCTGCATTCCGATGAAACAGCAAGTGAACAAGATCACAAGTCGGTTAATAGAAAGTTGATACGGGCGGTGTTAAGCCAAAATGAAATCCGGCAAAAGCCTCGGGCGGTAATTCAGTTCGTACTTAACAACTCAGAAAATGGCTTATGTGCCTTAGATAGTTCGAACAATTTAAAGAGTATCCAGCGTGATTACATCGTGCGATTTAATACACGTGAAACACTTTGGAAATATTAT
>JAIETO010000130.1 GCA_019745005.1 Burkholderiaceae bacterium | reverse complement strand
TTGAACGTTTCTATCGCGCTGATCCGTCACGGCACCGCAACCGTGAAGGTGCCGGATTAGGATTGGCCATACGCTCTCGATTGTGCGTGCACGTGGTAGTCAGATTGATGTGCATTCAGAAGTAGATAGTGTTTACTTTAATATTCGGATGCCATAATTGTTCCACTCGACCAAGGTAAAGAGTATGCCAGCGATTTATCTGATTGATCGTCGATGTGCCCACCAAAACGCCAAACTTGGTATGACTATCCATTGAGCAACTGGTGCCAGGCCTATACCAAAAATGGTAGGCATCGCTGACGTATAAGCCCAACTATGGGTTACCGTAGTATTGCGCCACTCACTAAAAACAGTATAACCAACACCAATAAAGATGGTACTGATGGCCACCTCTCTAAATCGACCGTACGGCCAATTTTCTGTTCCTACGAAAAGCAAGGAGAGCACTATGCAGAAGGTTCCTATCATTGCGTCACCGGCAGTGCAATGTAAGACCGCATAAACTATTTCTTGATAGTTTTCGTGAGCCCAGATTGTATAAAGAGGGAGTTGCAAAATTTCCCATAAAACATTGAACAGAATGAGAAAAAACAGATAACTTTTTAGGGATCGCAACCATGCAGATGAGGCTC
The DNA here is from genome assembly GCA_019745005.1 of Burkholderiaceae bacterium. Classification (GTDB taxonomy): domain Bacteria; phylum Pseudomonadota; class Gammaproteobacteria; order Burkholderiales; family Burkholderiaceae_D; genus Undibacterium. The sequence goes on along the minus strand of JAIETO010000130.1, from coordinate 5,603 downwards.
TTGAAAACATATGCAATCTTGTCCTTCGTTGCTGATTAATTTTTGGAAGGCATATTCGTATCCTTCCGGTTTCTTTGAATTTTTACCTAGTAGCGATCAAGGTAGATCAATCAGTGATGAAGGGTGCTGTAGAAATCATCTGATTACAATATCCGTTCCAAATAAGCTATTTGATAGGAAAATGTCCTGGTTTGGCAAAACATAATGAAGTTAGGGTAAAAGCTTTGAATAAAACCAGACTATCCATAACACCTTCCTTTCAATGACAGCCACTACCGTGGCTACCTAATTTTTTAACGGGAGAATTTTCTGCCTGCGCTAAGTTTTGCAAAATGCCGCAATCTTTGATAGCTTGCGTGCTATGGCATAGTTGTCGGAGGGCGTTTAATTGGGTTTCTAATACTTGAAGTTCTTTGATGCGGAGGGCGACATGGTCAATATGTTTGTCAAGCAAAGCATTGACGGTGGAGCAATTATCTTCCGGCGCATCACGAAATTGCAATAAATTTCTAATTTCATCCAGGCTCATGTCCAGTGCGCGGCAATGGCGAATAAATTGTAAACGCTCCAAGTGTATCTCACCGTACAGACGGAAATTGCCCTGAGACCTTATCGTTTGCGGCAAGAGACCTTTTTTTTCGTAAAAACGGATGGTCTCCACCAAACAATCAGAGCGTTTTGCCAACTCGCCAATTTTAAATTCCATGTTTTACCTATCTTTAAAATATCGCTTGACTCTATACCTGCTACAGAGTGTTTAATACATACTATACCTTTTTATGGAGTCTCTATGACAAGCACAATGTATCGTATCGAGAATATGGATTGCCCGACTGAAGAGGCACTCATCCGTAGCAAATTATCGAGCATGCCGGGTGTTTCGCAATTGGAATTCAATATACTCAAACGCAAATTAACTGTACATCACAGCCTGGCAAACGTTGATGGAATAGATGCGGCACTAGCGGCGATAGAAATGCAGGTAGTGCAATGGACAGATGATAGCCCAGGTTCCAACACCTCAAACGCCGAGAAAAATAATCACGGCAATGCCTCTAAGGGATGGAAATTGCTGACGGTCGCATTGGTCGCCGCAATTTTCGCAGAAGCAATCGTATGGTTCGGTGGAGCAGATACTTCATTGCCCGTGATAGCACTCGCGCTGTTGGCGATAGGTTTAAGTGGGTTTGAAACCTATAAAAAAGGCTGGATCGCGCTGAAGAATTTCAATCTAAACATTAATGCCTTGATGTCCATCGCAGTAACCGGCGCAGTCATCATAGGGCAATGGCCAGAAGCTGCGATGGTGATGGTCTTATTTAGCCTTGCAGAAATGATCGAAGCTATGTCCTTAGATCGTGCCCGCAATGCGATTCGCGGCTTGATGGAAATGGCGCCGGAAACAGCCAAGGTTTTGCAAGCGGATGGCAGTTGGCAAGTGCTTGAAACCAAAGTCATTACGGTAGGAGCTTCAGTACGCGTTGCGCCAGGCGAGCGCATTCCGCTCGATGGCGAACTGACGCAAGGGCAATCTTCCGTGAATCAGGCACCAATCACGGGGGAAAGCATTCCGGTTGCCAAAACCATAGGAGATAAAGTGTTTGCAGGTACGATCAATGAAACCGGTTCGTTTGATTATCGTGTGACTGCGATACAAACCGACTCAACTCTGTCTCGCATTATTCATGCCGTAGAAGAAGCGCAAGGCAGTCGCGCACCGACGCAACGTTTTGTCGATAATTTTGCCAAAATTTACACGCCCATCGTATTTATACTCGCACTAGGCGTGATGCTGGTGCCGCCTTTGTTTTTCGGTTTGCCTTGGCTGATCTGGATTTATAAAGCCTTGGTGCTTTTAGTGATTGCTTGTCCTTGCGCCTTGGTCGTATCTACACCCGTCACTGTGGTGAGTGGGCTGGCAGCAGCGGCGAAAATGGGCATCTTGATAAAAGGTGGAGTGTATCTTGAAGAAGGACGCAAACTGAAATCTTTAGCCCTGGATAAAACCGGCACGATAACCTTGGGGAAGCCGCTAGTGACCGATACTTTCATGCTTGCCGATATGGATAAAGAGCGCTGTTTAAGACTCGCTGCAAGCTTGGCGGCTCGTTCAGATCATCCGGTATCTGGTGCCATAACACACTTTTGGATGGCGCGCGAACTTCCCACGCCTGTTTATGAATTGTCGAAGTTTGAGGCTTTGACTGGTCGCGGTGTAAGGGGGGAAATTGATGGTAAAAATTATTACCTGGGCAATCATCGATTAGTCGAAGAATTAAAAATCTGTAATGCTGCGACTGAAGCCGCTCTACAACGCTTAGAGGCAGAAGGTAAAACAGTGATTGTTTTGTGCGATGAAAAACAGCCTTTGGCCATAATTGCAGTGGCTGATACGGTACGCGAAACCAGTCGTCAGGCAATTGCCGAACTCCATGCTTTAGGTGTGCGGACACTGATGCTCACTGGGGATAACGAACTCACTGCCAAAGCCATTGCTAAGAACGTGGGAATTGATGATGCACGTGGCAATTTACTGCCAGAAGACAAACTCGCTGCGATCACAGAAGAAATAAATGGCTATGGCACGGTGGGCATGGTCGGTGATGGTATCAATGATGCACCGGCATTGGCGAAATCGAGTATTGGCTTTGCCATGGGCGCAGCGGGTACGGACACCGCTTTAGAAACCGCTGACGTCGCTTTAATGGATGATGACTTGCGTAAGATTCCACAATTTATCCGTTTAAGCCAAAACACTGCCGCTATCCTCAAGCAAAATATCGCCCTCGCCTTAGGGATTAAAGTGGTCGTGCTGGTATTGGCCATCATGGGTATCGCCAGTTTATGGATGGCGGTCTTTGCCGATATGGGTGCCAGCTTGATTGTGATTTTTAATGGTTTGCGACTAGTACGTCCCAGCAAATGAATTTTAATGTCTCCTATTTTTAACCTATAATGCCGCCATGTTCAAAAAGTTCATCCTCATGTTAATTGTCACTTTCACACTTCAGCTTAGCTGGACGGTGGCAAGTGCCTATTGCCTGCATGAGACGGATAAAACATCGCAGCATTTTGGTCATCACCCGCATCAACATCAGCAGTCGCAACAAGAAAATCAAGAGGCCGATCATGCTGACCAGAAAAAATCTGGCGCAAAGAAATCGAGTACACATCCTGATTGCGCAAGCTGCACCCATGCAAGCTCGGCATTTGCCACGTTTCATGTTGAATTGATGCATTTAGCACCGCAAATTTACCAAGTCAATTTATCTCAACTTCAGACCCCAATCCCCTTTCTGGGCAAGCCTGAACGTCCGAAATGGCAAGCCGCCGCCTAAATCCGGCGTGCTTCTGTCTATTTAATATCTCTTATTTGTAAGTCTGGTTTCAAGACCTTGACAGCGCATTGCTGGATTCTTCCTTTTCGTTTATTCAGGAGAATTCTATGCAAAAAATATTTTTACCGCTCAATTTGGCGGCTGTTTTACTTTGCCCGACGTTTGCTTATGCGCAAAATGAGGCGCAAAATCCGGGAAGAATTTCAACCCAGACATCCATGCAAAATACTGAGACGATGCGTCCCGTTTCAGACACGCTGACCATCAAAACAGCTATAGCAACTGCGATGACAAAAAATGCCGACATCGCTGCGGCGCGGCGTGAAATCGATGCGACTGATGGGGCGTTACGTCAAGCCGGCATTATTCCTAACCCAGAGTTGTCCACCCTATTTGAAGATGCGCGGCAAGAGAGTCGTAGCACAACAATTCAAATCAATCAAGCCATTGAACTGGGGGGGAAGCGTTCTGCCCGTATCACAGCGTCGGAACGTAGTCGAGATGCCGCACGTAACGAACTGGCGATTAAGCAGGCAGAGATTCGTGCCCAGGTCACTGCTTATTTTTATGATGCTTTGATTGCCCAGGAGAGACAGCGTATTGCACTCGCCTCGCTGGAGTTAGCGCGACGTGCTAGTACGGCAGTGAGTAAGCAAGTGACTTTGGGTAAGGTGCCACCGCTAGAAGAAACCAAGGCGCGTATTGCCGAATCATCGATACGGGTCGAGCTAGCGCAAGCCAGTGGCGAATTAATCCTGTCGCGCAAACGCCTTGGTGCGATGTGGGGTGCTAATTTGTCCGATGCTTTGGTGTTATTGGGGGATTTTTCAGGCGAGTTAAGTGGCTTGCCGCAACTACCATCCATGCCAAATTTGCTCAAAGGTATGGAACAAGCTCCGCTGATGCTGCGTGCCAAAATGGAAGTGAGCAAACGTCTGGCCTTGGCCGATCTGGAACGCGCCCGTCAAATCCCGGATTTAACCCTAAGTCTCGGATCTAAACGAGACCAATCTACCGGGCCACAAGCGGGACGCAATCAGGCTATCGTCGGCCTCTCTATCCCATTGGCGCTATTTGACCGGAATCAAGGAAATTTGCAAGAGGCGCGTAGTCGTGTTGATAAAGCGCGTGATGAATTGAGTGCGACAGAAATACGGTTGCAAAGTGAGCTGCTACAAGCACATCAACGACTCAGTCTGGCACGTGACGAAACGCAGCTCTTGCAAAAAGACTTATTGCCAGGTGCACAGCAAGCTTTTGACACGGCCTTAAAAGGCTTTGAATACGGCAAATTTAATTTCTTGGATGTACTCGATGCTCAGCGCTCTTTATTGCAGGCAAAAGCGCAATATCTACGCAGCCTTTCTGAGGTGCATAGAGCTGCCAGCGATATTGAACGCCTATTAGGTGACAGTGAATTTAACCTGTACACCACGACATCTTCTTAACAAATATTTAGGCTTTAGGAGTCACTATGAATTATCCATTTTTAAAATCCAAGCAAGGCTTGGCAATCGCCATCGTTATTCTCATTGGTGTCGTACTGGCGGCCTTAATCCTTTTTTCAAGCAAGGAAAAAGCGAGTGCTGATGAGCATGACGATCATGCGCAAGTCGCTGATCACAAGGGTGATGATGCTCATAAAGACGACCATAAAGATGAAAAAAAACATGTAGCCGATGCTAAGGAAAAAGCGGAACCAGAGAAAAATGTCACTCAAAAAGGGCCGCACGGTGGCAAGCTGTTTAATCTACATGGCTATGCACTGGAGGTGACTATTTTTGAGCAAGACTCGCCACCCGAATTTCGTGTGTATACCTATCAAGACGGCAAAGCATTAGCCCCAGGTGTGAGTCCGGTGGTCATTACCTTGAAGCGTCTTGGTCGGGAACCGCAAATCATCAAATTTGCCGCCGAAAAAGACTACCTCAAAGGTAATACGATTGTCGATGAACCCCATTCCTTCAAAGTCGTTATCGACGCTCAATATGCCGGTAAATCCTACCAATTTGGCTACGAACAAATTGAAGCGCGGGTGCAAATGAGTGCCAAACAACTCCAGCAAAATGGCGTGGAGATTCAAACAGCCGGTCCGATGAAATTGCAAAGCACCCTCAATTTGTTAGGTGAAGTCCATTTAAATGAAGACCGACTGGTGCAGATAGTGCCGCGTGTGGCAGGCATGGTGGAATCGGTCGCCGTCAACGCTGGTGACAAGGTCAGTAAGGGGCAACTATTGGCGGTGATTTCTAGTCAAGCCTTAGC
>JAIETO010000178.1 GCA_019745005.1 Burkholderiaceae bacterium | reverse complement strand
TTCGCCAGCCGCATCTATCGTAATGGGTTGCACGAAGTTCATGGCGTTTGGCACTGCAGCCGTGGTCGTCGCATTGACGCTGGCGTCGTTGCCTTTGATGTCGCTCGGTGTCAAATTTGTTGCGTTCATACCAAATCACTAAAATAAATTGTCGATGCGGCCGCCAGCAATATCCCGCCCGTATTTGCGGCAAGGTCACGCCAGCAAAACTGTCTACCGGGCACCCAATGTTGTATGACTTCGATTGCGGCACCCGCAAAAAATAAACCGCAGCACCACGCGAGCAAACTCGGTATCGACTGGGCGATTCTACCCGCCAACATGGCCAAAACAAGAAACGCGGCAAAATGCATCCACTTATCATGTCTCAATGGCGGCAAGTAGCGCGCGGGCACCAAGCAGCCGATGAAAATGCCACTTGCTGCCAAAAGAAAAAGAGTCAGTGCTGTCGTCATGTTTATTCCATTTCCAAATCAATTGTGTCTAGGCGACGAGTCGCAGACAACGCCGTAGCACGGCAAGGCGAGGGCAATAACGACACGATAGCTTTAGAAATGGAATTAAAAACGTTGCCATTGCCAGCTTGCCTGTATGACGTTGCCACGGTACTCAAACAGCGAGATGTTTTCTTTGTTGCGCACGTGCCGTACTTCAATTTGCAAACTATATTTGTCTTGAAACGGAAAACTCAATGCGGCACGGAAGGTCTGCATGCGTTGGTTTCGCGCTTGATCGATAAGCCCGGGCGAATAGGCTTTTTTACTTTGCCAGTGTTGAAACGCCCAGCCCCAATCGAGAAATACGGCATCGCTAATCCGGCTGCGACCTTGTAAATTGGCGAGTTCGCCCGTACGGTCGCCGCCGATCCTGTTTGCGTCGGCAAGGTCTTGTAAAACGCCGATATTTGCTTGGGCACGGTGGTTTTCGGTTTGATAGCTAAGGACGCTTTTCAACTCATAAGTGGTCGCGTCATAGTGAACTAGACTGGGGTAGAGCGTGCGGCTCACACCACCAACCAGTTGCACTTGCCAATTTTTAGGCAAATTCAAAGGCACTTTGACACGCGATTGGAAGTTCAATTGTTTTTGATAAAGGCGCTGGTCAAGTGTGAGTGCACTCAACATCAGCCCACTACTTCCTTGCCAACGGCCAAACTGCCAAGGCGTATCGGCGCCAAGGGCGAGCGAGGTCGTGCTAAAGCGCGACAGTGCGTCGTATTGGCGTGAGCGAAATTGCAAAATACCCAGCGTGCCATTCGGTGATAACTCGCGTAGATAATCAATCGCCACCGTACTAAAGCGATCTTTTTGAGGAAGATATTCCGGCAATAAAGGAAGCTCAACCCGCTGCGCGCCGCTGCCAAAGCCGAAAATGGAATTACTTGCACCTTGATTCACATTGCTATCGAAACCGCGCTCCACCGTGAGCGAAAAGCGGCTTTGCAATGCGCGACCACGGCAACCTTCTGCGCGGTGTTTGGCGATCTCTTCTAAGAAAATAGTGGGCGCAGGCTTGAAGCGCTCCACTATGGTATCGAATAAGGCGTCGGCTTCTTTTTTATTGCCGAGCGCACACTGCAGAATCGCCAGCTCCAGCCACGCAGCGGCATGGTTCGGCACATTCGCAACAAGCTGCGCAAAGATGGCCTTTGCATCTTCGGTGCGACCTTCGCTGACGGCACGTAAGCCTTCTAGGTAAGGATCTTGCTCTGGTTCAGCTTCAGACGCAGAACCGGATGCGGAACCGACTGCAGAACCAGCAAATTGGGCAAACGCTGGCAAGTTCACCAAAAGCATCAAGGCAACAAATATGACATAAATGACGCGCGCCGTACTTGCAATGCTGTCGCTTGCCGATTTGTGTGTGATGTTGCGCAAAGCAAAACGGATCATGCCTGATCCTTCGCTGTATCTGCCAAATCTCGCGGTTCTAAACCTTCTAAGGTGTAAAGCTGGAGCGGTAACTCCTTGCCCTTCAAAAAGCGCTCGCCCAATTGCGTAAATCGGTACGAGCGTGATGCGCTCACCGTACCTTGGCCAATAATTAAGTCGTACGGGTAGTCGCGTGCAATATCTTCCAAACGTGAAGCCACATTGACGCTATCGCCCACTGCCGTGTAAATGCTGCGCGCTTTGGTGCCGAAATCACCTGCCATGGCGATGCCAGTTTCCATGCCGATACGCACCCGCACGGCGCGCAAGCCTAAGGCGGCCCGGCGTTGGTTAAATTCGCGCACATTGTGCAAAATTTGGCGTGCTGCATCCAACGCCAAATCAGCATGATTCTCTTGCGGCAGAGGTGCACCCCAAAAGGCCACCAAGCCATCACCCGTGTATTTATCTAAGGTGCCGCCATGCGCTAAGACGGGCGCGGTTAAACACTCCAAAAATGCCGTAGTGAGGCTGGCGGCGTCTTGTATGGGTAGGCTCTCCACATGGCTGGTATAAGCTTCCATGTCCGCAATCAGTGTGGTTACATGCAATTGGCGCGGTGCTAATGGGTCTTTTAAATCGCTCAGTAAAAGTTGATCGACCACGGCCTTTGCCACGTACTGCTGCAAAGTGTTGAGCAAGCGGCGTGATTTGCTTTGCGTCATTTGCCAGCCTAGCGGCACCGCCACGATCAACAAAAACAAATGGGCATACAGCGGACCGGCGGGCGCGAACAAATCATCATGGGGCTGCAAGTAAAACGCCAAGCCTAGCCACACGGCTGAAGCGCCCAACAAAATACCAATATTGCTCAGCGCAGATAAGCGGGGGAACGCCAACACGCCTAACACCGCGACGCCAATTGAAAATAGCACCGCGATCCAGCGCCCAGGCAGCGGGCGTGGTGCGATGCCTTCTTGCTCATCAAGTAAGCCCGAAAGCGCCGAAGCATGCACCAAGAAACCATTGGTGGAAGGCGACAAAGGCGTTGCAACGCGATCAGATAAATTCAGCGACGAAGAACCCACAATCACCAATTTGCCCTCTAAATACTCTTTCGGCGTACGTAGATTAAATATGTCCGTCGCTTTGCTGACATTGAACGCACTCAGTTGATGCCGATACGGCACGCGCATAAAGCCATTTGCATTCACCACACTCTGCACAGGCAAGGCGGACCGCTGCACCGCATTGACAGGTCGGCCGCAGCAATCGAACAAAACCCGCGACAGGGTTGGATAAACCCGGCCTTCAAATTGCGTTAAGGGCGGTAAATGACGCAGCACGCCGTCGGCATCGGGAATAAAGCCTATATTGCCAACGTGGGCTGCGCGCGCCAAGCCCGCATGATTAGCGATGTAGCCGCTAGCTAAAGGTATGGTGGTTAAGTTCGGCGGATTGTTTCTAGTCCTTGTTGCGCTGGTACCAACGCCTACATTATCAAGAGGCGTCCCGCCAAACAATTGGCCGATGCGTATCGGCGTATTACCATAATCAAACACCTGCGCCATGACGACTGGGCCATGCTCTGCAAGTACAGCAAGGCGTAAATCGCCTTCGGGATCGGCTGGTTCAGAGAAATACAAATCCAGCGCAACGCCGCGCACGCCGTAATTCGCCACGAGATGTTCAATGATGCTGGCAACCCGCTCACGCGACCAAGGCCAGCGACCTAGGGCCACGATACTTTCCTCATCAATATCCACTAAAGCGATGCGGGTTTCATCCGCGCTACTGGCATGTAGGCGCACAAAATGGTCGCGCAGCCATTCATTACCTGGCGTTGCATTAGCAGGCAAGCTTGACCACTCTATCGCCACCGTGACGAGCACGGCGCAAACCGCAATCAACCACCAAACCGCAACGGCAGGAAGGCGGCGCAAAGCTGTGTTTTGCTTAGAGCCTTGCGTCAGTGGCGGCTTAGGAATGGTAGACACTGTGCTACTCCGCTTAATGAGAAATGGCAAAAGCCAAACAAGAGCGGCGCGAAGCAAGCGACGTCATTTGGTTAGACATATTTTGATCAAGCGCGGGCGAATTATTTTTGTTGTGAGCCAAGACAAATGCGTTGTGAAAATTGATGAAAGTAAACAAGAAGGTCGCTAATAAATAAAAAGTTGGGTCAGAGAAAAGTGGTGCATATTCAGTATTGGCAATTTTATAAATAAATTGCATCGCATGCCACACAATTCGGTAAAGTCAAGATTTGGGCGATTTCTTTGTGCTATATTACGTCAAAAAAACGCAAAATGTGATGCTCATCACAAAAACATTTGCTTTGAAGAGGATAATCCTAGCAATATGAAGTCAATCCGCAATTAACGTGTGCCGATTTAAATGAAAGTACGCCACTAATATAGTGCACAGAAGTAACGAGGAACATCATGACTAAGTACCGCCAATTTAACGAGATGAACGCGAGCACTCTGCCTGCCCAAACCAGCGCGGCAACGTCTCCATTCGCCCGTGGCAATCGTCGTGATGTCCTTAAAACGCGCCTCATGCAAAGCGTTTTTTTCCTCATTTTGATCATCGGCTTCTTTTCTGCCAGCGCAGCGCGTGCTGGCGATGCCGGTTTGGCCGTATTTGTCACTGGCAAAGTTGAAATGGCTGGCAAGCCACTCGCCCTGAATAGCACTGTGGCAGAAGGCGCAGAACTCAGCACAGGTGCCGATGGCTATGTCTATATTAAGACCATCGACAACGGTTTTTTCATTTTGCGCCCCAATACCAGAGCGCGCATTGTGACTTACCACGTAGACCAAAAAGACCCGATTAACACCCGCATTAAGCTAGAGCTGATTACGGGCGTTGCCCGCAGTATTTCGGGTGAAGCCGTGAAGTTAGCGCGACAAAATTTCCGCTTCAATACGCCTGTTGCTGCAATTGGCGTGCGCGGCACTGATTTTGTGGTCTACACCACGCAAGAAACCTCACGTATCGCCGTGGTGTCGGGCGGCGTGGTTGCAAGTGCGTTTGTATCTGGCTGTGCGCCGCAAGGCTTTGGACCTTGCGAGGGTGGCACTAGCACTGAACTCTTCGCGCGTCAGCAAGGTCAACTTTTGCAAGTTACGAAAGAGCAAAGCAAGCCGCAATTATTACAAGGAAGTGCCGCATCGCCAGACGCCATCGCGCCACCACGCCCTGACGAGCCTAGCAGCAAAGCCGCCACACCCACTTCGGCACTTGGCGCGCCAGGTGCTATTTCACCAAGCAATACAGCATCAACGACGGACATTCTTGATCCGAAAAAAATTAACGACTTGAAGCCGATTATTGCTGGCAGCGTAACCCCGCCGGTGGTTGTGACGCCGCCAGTGGTAATACCACCCGTCGTGCCAGAACTCCCCGCTGCGCCTCAAATTATTTGGGGTCGTTGGGGCGCAGTAGCAGGGCAGCCGCAAACAATTGATTTCGTTCAAGCCTACAACGCGAATAAATTAATTGGTAAAGATGGTTACTACGCACTGTTCCGCGCCGGAAGCGCCGACTGGCAAGCGCCCACCAGCGGTATTTGGGGTTTTGCACTCACGAATAGTGACGCCTATGTGAATAATCAGGTCACAGGCATTGATAGTGTGGCAAAAATACAGAATGGCACTTTAAGTGTCGATTTTAGTAGTGCAAGTTTTGTGACCAACTTCGATTTACTCACTAATAACGAAGTCTTTAAACGAAATGCTCAAGGTCGCATTTATGCAGATGGCCAATTCACCAACGCCGATCGTATTTTCAGCAATACCAGTGTTAATGGCGTGCTCACCAATGAAAAAGGTGGTAGCGCGGCTTATACCTTTCAATCGCGCTTAGACGATAGCCGCGTAGCCTACGGCATTACGCTTTGGGGTAAGAAGCAATAGAAGCTATCTTCGAAAGCGCCCTTTAGTTAAGTGGTGGATGCAGGTGGTGAATGCAGCCAAGCTTGCCAAAATCGACGGCTCTCAAAACTAGTGGTTTCGCCAAAATACAGCGTCAATATTTTAAGCAATCAAATCTCGCCTACGGAGCGGTTGGCTTTCTGCCGCCCAAAAAGCGCTCGAAATAATATGCTTAACTCTTGATTAATGTCAGGATCATGCAGATAGCTTCCCATGCGAACCTCCCCATGTACTCGACCAAAATCGCACTGCGGTACGTGAATTAGTCAGCCGTTTCCGAACGGTAAATCCACGCGTTTTTGGCTCAGTGATGTACGGCACAGACCGAGAAGGCAGCGACCTAGACTTGCTTTTTGATGCCTTGCGTGGCGTCACCTTGTTGGATTTACGTGATTTAGAGGAAGAATTGCGATCACTGCTAGGTATCCGAG
>JAIETO010000266.1 GCA_019745005.1 Burkholderiaceae bacterium | reverse complement strand
CCATTTGGCTTATTGAGTTCCTCGAACATTGCGCCGCCTTGGGTAACTCAACCAATTCGCCGCTTAATGGATGCGGCGCGCGCGATTAACGAAATGGTGTTCGCGATGTTGTTCGTCGTTGCCGTCGGCTTAGGGCCGTTTGCCGGTGTGTTGGCCTTGTTTGTGCACACCACAGGCATCTTGTCTAAATTGTTTTCCGAGGCAGTAGAGGCAATTGATCCGCAACCGGTGGAAGGCATACGATCCACTGGCGCGCATGCATTAGAAGAAATTGTCTACGGGGTGCTACCACAGGTCATGCCGCTTTGGATCTCCTACACGCTTTATCGATTTGAATCGAACGTGCGTTCGGCGACGGTGGTGGGTATGGTCGGTGCTGGCGGCGTCGGCGTTATCCTGTGGGAGGTGATACGAGGTTTTCAGTATGCGCAAACTTGTGCCGTCTTGATCATGATTGTGTTATGCGTGAGTTTGATTGATCTCATTTCGGCACGATTAAGAAAAATTTTCATCTAAGCTACTATGAATTTATCCATGCTCAGAGAATGGTTGGAACAACGTGCCGGTGGCATGTATGGTGGCGAGGCAATTACGCAGCAAGCTCACGCTTTGCAATGCGCAAGCCTCGCCCTGCAAGCTCAGGCTTCTGAGGAATTGATCGCTGCCGCATTGCTGCACGATATTGGTCATTTGGCACCAGGCGCATTGGATACATCGCAGCCGCATGGTGAGTTGGCGGCTGATTTGTTGGATGACTTGTTTAGTGCATCCGTCACTATGCCGATTCGTTATCATGTAGCGGCAAAACGCTACCTGTGTGTCGCTGATCCGCACTATTGGTCAAGTTTGTCACCCGCTTCGCAACGCAGCCTTGAATGGCAAGGTGGCGCATTTACTGTGGAAGAGGCAAATGAATTTATCGCCTTACCGTATGCCGAAGACGCTGTGAGTTTGCGCTTGTGGGACGATGCCGCAAAAGTCGTGGGTGCAACCACAGAAAACCTCGACTTTTTTCTTGCGCGACTGGAGAAACTACAACGCTCTTCAAGGAACGCGGTTCAGGGTTATGCAAATCCCGCTTACTCCTAACATTTTTCTTCGCACAGCCACGCTCGATGACGCGCCAGCGTTAGCTGCGGTACTCGCCTCTATGGATGAAAAAGGGGCGCCTACGGCGCAGGACCAACTAGCAATGCGTGAGACCTTAATCGATATGGCGGGTTATCCCGATTTCTGCGCCTATTTACTATTCGAGGACGATCAACTGGTGGGGAGTTTTAGTTTAATGGTGTTTCCCAGCCCATCTCATCATGGTTTTCAGCAAGCCTTGCTGGACGGCGTGGCGATTTTGCCGGAAAAACGGGGACAAGGTCTAGGTGAAATGATGATACGACAGGCAATGCGTTTGGCCTCGGACAAGCATTGCTACAAATTGATGTTGTCGTCGAACATAAAGCGTGTTGCCGCTCATCGATTTTACGAGCACTTGGGTTTTACTCAGCACGGGCTAAGTTTTAGCATTCAATTTGAAGCGAACTGAAATAACTGCGCTTAAATGCATGGCGTTTCCTTTCTGCGTTTAAGCGCTGGCACGATGTCAAATTTCAATCGTCGTGCCTACCGTTGCCCCGTCCGCGTCCGTGCTCTTCGTGCCGTTCGTCACGTCGTTGATCGCGCCACTCTTCACGTCTGCCATCGCGCCGTTCATCACGCCATTCTTCACGTCTTTCTTCACGGCGACCTTCGTAATAAGCGCGGTGTTCTTCACGATAGCGGGGGACGTACTCGCGTTGATACCAATCATTGTGGACAAAGTAGACCGGTTGTCCACAGGCACCGTAGCGACCGCAAAATCGACGCCAATTTCTTTGATGACCAGGTGGAACACGCAGATAAATGGGCTCTCTGACCACGCCAACGGGTATCGTTTGTATCACCACTGGACGCTCATAGATGACGCGAGGTTGCGGAAACTGGCCAATGTCAATACGACCATAAAAATTGGGGTCGCCAATCCGCACTGAAACACCAACATCGGCTGCTGAGGCAAGTGCACTTGCGCCCACGAGTAGCAAACCTAAGATTAGCTGATGGGTTTTCATTTTTTTTGCTCCGTTGTTAGTCTTAGTTATACAACGCGGTCGCTGGGCGCTGGTTGACGGCGTAAGCTAAAACAGGGAAGGTGTTTGTAAGCGAATGTAACGCCATTTCTAAAGCTATCGTGTCGTTGTTACCTTCGTCTTGCCGTGCTACAGCACTGTCTGCGACTCGTCGCCTAAACACAATGGATTTGGAAATGGAATAAGCAACTTACACACAGTTGCGACACTTGTGAGTGCGCAAGCGCACATTGGATGACGCTTGCGTCACCTAACGAAAAAAACATAAAGCATCGGTTTTGATAAAAAAAGCAAATAAGTTTGTTTCGCTTGATCAATCCAAACCTAGGACTTTGAGAAAAGCCTCGCCTGCGTCGGCGATACTGCCGTTGTTTTCGACGATACTGGCGTTGGCCGGTATGGAGGTGGAAAGCTGTTGATTACGGTGCAATCGGCCCTGCATTTCAGCGCCGCTTTCGCGCTGGCGGTTTTGCATGCGTTGTTTGATTTTTTGTTGATCCGCGACCACCCAAACAATATGTGCATCTGGGTATTGGATAAGCAGTTGCGGCAGATACTCACGTGAGCCATTCACAATCACGTCGCGGCCTGCTTGCAGGTCGGCTTGTATGCCACGTCGCACGCCGTAGTGCAAATTATGTGCTTGCCACTGCATGCAGAATTGGCCAGCGGCGGCTGCCTGCCAAAATGCTTCGGTACTCATGGCTTCGTGTTGTTCTGTTTGTTCGTTCGCTTGAGTGGGGCGTGTAATCACGCGGCGCGCGAAAATCAGTTTTGAATTTTCGATGCAACGCTGCCGCAACCAAGAAATCAGGCTGTCTTTGCCAACGCCGGAATCACCCACGACAAATACAATGCGCCCTTTTTGCGGAATACCTGAAATGACTGCGTTGCCCGACGCATTGGCAAACGGAAAACGTCGCCAAAAAACAAAGTCAGCGCCAGGGTGATCCTCGCGAAAAATACTTAATGCGTCTAGCGACATGGGCTCTTTATCGAGTAACTCAGCAAAATGGGCTTCAGCCGCTTTGCGCAGTTGGTACACCGTCTCTGGATCTTGTTGTGCTAAGGAATCGCTCAGCGTCAGATGAAATCGATACTCCTCTTCGGTGTACGGATAACCCCAACGTTGTAGCAAGGCTTCTTGGCGTTCACTCAAGCCGATGTGTCGTCTCTTCGCTAAATAGGCAGCATCAGGCGCGGCTCTCAGAAGATCAAAATAACTGACGCAACGCATGGCTAAGGCATTGATGTCCTCGCGTTTTGCAGCGGGACGCAAAGCCAGAAAATTTCCCATGGGTTTCACAACGAGATCGTTTAAGGGAAGTGCTTGCTGCAAAGCGCAAAAAGCACTCGCCATGCGCTCTAAATGTTGCTCGTCCATTCCTTCTGCTAATTGAAACGGCGCTTTCAAGGTTGCATGGAAGCCATATCGGGCGGCACTTTTGGTAAGTTCTTGCATGAGCATAGCGGGCAGCGTTGGCACGCCTAACTGCTGGCCAGCTTGTCCACCCATAGGGTCGCGCCCTAACCAGTGACTCGCAGTTCGCCACCATGTTGAATCAGGCGACGGAGCAAAATACAGTGCATAGCGCGCCATAGCGTTACCACTTAATGGTGAAAGTGCTTGCCAACATGCTGACCTCTCGTGAAGAAAATCGCGGCCAAGTTCCCTATCAGTGAGTCGATTTTAATTTTCAATTATGACTGGCGCTTGACAGTATATTGAATGTCATCAACAGTTCATTTTTACTTGTTTAAATACTGTGATGGATTCCACTTCAGCCCCGCTGCAATCATCAGCCCAGTTGTCTAATGCCCAAACAGAACGCGCTGTTTGGATGAGCTTACTGGCGCAAACGCCTTTCCCCAACTTTCAAATCCTTGTACAGAGTTATGGCGCATTGCCGCATGCGACCTGGCTGCGCGAACCTGAAATTGGCTTGGCAATGGTGCGCGCCCGCACAGGCGGCACCGGTAGTCAATTTAATCTCGGTGAGATTACCGTAACGCGTTGCACCCTCAAACTTTCAACGGGTGAAATCGGTCATGCGTATCTCGCAGGACGCAATAAAAAGCACGCCGAGTGGGCGGCTTTATTTGATGCGCTGATGCAGACTGACGAAGCTGCAAGCGTGCGAGAAAAGGTACTCGTACCGATTACTGCATTGCTGGCTAAGCAAAAGAAAGAAATACAAGCGCAAGCAGAGGCAACCAAGGTTGATTTCCTGACGATGGTGCGAGGGGAAAATTGATGATTGAAAGCACGACACCTCTGAGCCATATCGAAGTAAAGGATGGGGAACTGTTGCCCGCTTGGACAAATCCCGTACATGCCGCGCAAAGCTGCTTTCGGCAGGTGTTAAGCGCCTTATCTGAACCAGGCACCGTGCACACCATCGCGTTTGATATGCCAGTGCCAGCCGCAACTCATCCAGCTTCCATGGCCTTGTGCTTGTGTTTGTTGGATTACGACACGCCACTTTATTTATCGCCTAAAGTAGACAACGCCGCGCTGCAAGCTTACTTGCGATTTCATTGTGGCTGTCCACTCACACAACAAAGAGAAAAAGCTGCATTTGCCTTGCTTAATGTGGCTGACGAGGAATTTTGTCTCAGCACTTTTGCTCAAGCCAGCTTAGATTTTCCTGAGCGTTCTTGTACTTTGTTTGTGCAAGTGCCTAGCTTGCATTCGCTTGACGTTGCCGACCATCGCTGGTTGCAGGGGCCTGGCATCGCTGAGCAACATAGCTTGCGCGTGCAAGGCTTACCGACCAATTTCGACGCAATGTGGCGCGCCAATCAGGAGAGTTTTCCTCTTGGTGTCGATATCGTCTTTTGTTGCGGCAACCAGATCGTAGGACTTCCGCGCACGACAAAACTGGAACGAGAGCCATTATGTACGTCGCAGTAAAAGGGGGCGAAAAAGCCATAGAAGCGTCTTACGAGGCGCTGGCACGGCAACGGCGTGGCGACATCGCCTTGGCAGAGTTAAGTATCGCCCAAATTCGCGAGCAGTTGAGTTTGTCCGTGGCGCGCGTCATGAGTGAAGGTGCCTTGTATGACCCAGAGCTGGCCGCACTCGCCATCAAGCAAGCAAGTGGTGACTTGATTGAGGCGATTTTCTTATTGCGTGCTTATCGTACGACTCTGCAACGTTTTGGTTCCACGCTAGCAATTGATAGCGCCAGCATGCACGTCGAGCGGCGTATCTCCGCCACCTTTAAGGATCTGCCCGGAGGACAGATTTTGGGTGCGACTTACGATTACACGCAAAGACTGCTCGATTTTTCTTTGGCAGCAGAAGCGCAGGGCGCATGCGACGGGCAAGCAACTAATGAAGTCATTGCGCCAGAAAGCGTTAATGGAGAATTACAAAACACCAGCCCAAGTGCATTAGATTTTTTGAACGCGGAAGGCTTGATCGAAGCGGAGAACAAGCCAGAAGGCGATCCCGCTCCGCCAGACCTCACGCGCGAACCCTTGCAATTTCCAGCACCGCGCCCTTTGCGCTTGCAAACATTAGCGCGCGCTGACGAGGGGTTTTTACTGAGCTTGGCCTACTCTACACAACGCGGTTATGCACGTAATCATCCGTTTGCTGGCGAAATTCGTTACGGCAAAGTGGCTCTGGAGTTTGTCCCTGAGGAATTGGGTTTTGCCATTCAAATAGGTGAAGTTGCCCTCACCGAGTGCCAAATGGTGAATCAATTTGTTGGTTCAAAAACCGAGCCACCTTGCTTTACACGCGGCTACGGCTTGAGTTTTGGTCACAATGAACGCAAGGCGATGGCAATGGCCTTGGTGGATCGTGCCTTGCGTGCACCCGAATTGGATGAAGAAGTTGTGGCACCGGCGCAGATGGAAGAATTTGTGCTGGCCCATGGCGACAATGTAGAAGCCTCCGGTTTTGTGCAACATTTGAAGCTACCACACTACGTTGATTTTCAAGCGGAATTGAATCTTGTACGAGGCTTGCGCGAACGTATGCTTGCGCAAAAAGAGGGAGCAACTGATGAATGAATCGATTGCAGCGCAAGCGAGTGTGCTTGCCTCCTCATCACGCGTTGTGCGTGACGACCTTGCGGAGAAAAAAGCGAACGACGCAAATACTGACGCGGGCTACAACTTTGCCTATTTGGATGAACAAACCAAACGCATGCTGCGGCG
>JAIETO010000232.1 GCA_019745005.1 Burkholderiaceae bacterium | reverse complement strand
GTATATTATTGTCTAGCATAATCTTGTAAAAAATAATAAAATATTAAAATCAAATACTTAGTGAAAATATTTGTCTAGATTCATCTAGATAAAAACAACGAAAACTATCAATTTCTAATGTATTTTTAATGTTTTTGTACTTTGTGATTGATTGTGCCGCGTCGTCCCAACAACACGCAACAAATCGCAACATGTAGCGTCAGATTGCTAACGTTACCGTAACAACCGCAACAAATCCCGTAGGGATGTTGCGTGTTACGTTGCAATGTTGTGGTTGTGCAGTGGTGCCGCGTTTGTGCTTGTTTGCCTAGATAATTTAATGATTCAAAAAGGAGTTTTATGCCGGCCAACTTGACGGTTACAGCAATAGCTGCGTTAAAGAAAAAAGAAAAACCGTATAGTGTGCGAGTTAGTCGTGGATTGCGAATTCGGGTTGCTATCAGTGGTATTAAGACATGGATGGTGCAATATGTTGTGAAGGGCGGTGACGGCAAGCAGCATGAGTACTGGCTTCCAAAACCTTGGGGGAACGATACAAATGATGGGCATTTGTCTCTGGCTGACGCACGTTCAGAAGCTGACAAAATTCGTGCACTTGCGCGTGATGGCATTGATTATCAAGACCTGCGTGAACAAGAAGTAAAAGCTAAGGCATTAAGGTTAAAGACAGAACAAGAAAAAAATAAGTCAGTTTATGAATTGTTTGACGCTTGGATTAAAACCTGCAAACGTAAAGATGGTGGGGCTGAACTCAGGCGAAGCTTTACAAAAAATGTATTTCCCTTTATTGGCACGAAGCCGCTTAATCAGCTTATTGAAGCTGACATCACAGAGTTGTTACAAGTAGTTGTTGATCGTGGATCACACCGCACAAGTTTGATGCTGCGTAATAACCTCCAACAAATGATGATCTGGGGTCAAGGGAGACAACCTTGGAAAGCGCTCATCATTGATAATCCTGTCGTAAATATAAAACCAGCAGATAAAATTTTTTCTGGTTACGATAATAAAGGTCGCGACCGTACCCTCTCTCCGGACGAAATAGCAGAATTGGCAATAAAGTTGCCTACGGCGGGACTGACGAAGAGCGTTGAAATTCTCATTTGGATTATGCTGTCTTGCTGTACTCGAATTGGCGAAACAACCAAGGCAAAGTGGGAGCATATGAACCTAGATAACGCTATCTGGAAAATACCTGGCGCAGATACCAAGAACGGGATTGAACATACAGTCTATCTTTCGAATTTCGCCGTCAGTAATCTAAAAAAATTACGCGATCTTTCATTCGGAAATGAATGGTGTTTTCCGCAGGCGCGAGGCACAAATTTTATTAATCCAAAAAATGCAACTAAGCAGATACGTGATCGACAAATGTCTGCTATGAATAGAAAAAATATGGCAAACCGCACAAAATTTATCAATGCGTTGGTACTATCCTGTGGCGATTGGGTTCCACATGACTTACGTAGGACTGGTGCGACGATGATGCAATCGCTTGGTGTAACTCCGGAAGTGATAGAGCGAATTCTTAACCATACCGAGCAAGATAAACTCAAGAAAATTTATCATCAATATGACTATGCCAAAGAGAAGCGCGAAGCTTGGCGATTGCTTGGTGAAAGACTTGATTTGTTGACACGGCAGGAAATCAATGTACCTGTGTTGAATAGGGCGCAATTTTGAAAAAAATTGACTACGATTTCGAATCACTTACTGCTGAAATTTTCAAGGCCAACGCACATGACGTTGGCGCGAAATTAATAGTGCAATATTGTGTCGAATACCCACAGGCAATTGCTCAGGCCATTGAGCAAAGAAATTACTCATATTTAATTCGGCTTTTGGATGCACGTGAGCCAATACATCCATGCCTTAACGCCGCGCTTGCTCAAGCCTTTCGAACTCAAGAGCAAGGAAAAATTTCCGGAAAAGCACCTATACTCACAACCTATGCTAAAGGTGTGATGATTTCAGAAATGAAGCAAATGTATTATCACAAGCAAGCAGTTGAGAAGATTAAACAAAAAATCTCGATTCAATGGGGAGTGAATACAGCGACCGTAAAACGAATTTGGACGGATAGTAAAATAAAGGACAAATCATCGAAATTTTGCGACGCTAATGATTGCCGTATTTGCATACATTTTGAGGAAATGCTCGACGATGAAACAAATTTTAACTGACAGAACATTAAAGAATAAAACTCGAAATTTTGTAATGCTAGTGACTGTCGTATATGTGAACGTTTTGTGTAAATTAGAAGTAAACTGAACTCGTCAAGAAACAGAATAGTGCATAACTGCATGGGGTTGTGCACTATGTAAAAAATGCGGTGCTGCGCATAATAGCTGGACGTTAATAAATGTTATTAACTTACCGGTTATGGAGGAGCATCGTGTCATCAAATACCCTTAAAGACATTTCGCATCAAGCGACGCACTATCCTGCTACTGCGCGAGTAGAAAAAATTTCAATTCAGTCAGGTCGAGTTCTCCGGCCGGGGCCTGCAGCGGAATATTTGTCAATTGGATTGAGTACATTTTGGCTCAAATCGAAAACTGACCCGACGTTCCCGAAATTGTTTAAGACTGGCCCTCGAACCACTGTGGTGTATTTGCAGGCGCTTGACGAATATTTGGCAGCCGCAAAATTGCGTGCAACTAAATAGCTGCATTATGAACCCTACAAAAAATGAATTTTCATTGGGACGCTTAATCCCAAAGCCCGAGCCATTGCGAGTTGATTTCTCTCGTATTCCAAAGAGCCTTTTAGATTATCCTCATTGGGTGCTATGGCGATATGTGCAAAAGGATGGTCGTTGGACAAAGCCACCTTTTCAAACCAATGAAAAATTTGCCAAGACAAATGACTCGAGAACTCATGCAACGTTTGAACAGGTTGCAGCAGCTTATGGGCGCGGCGGGTTTGATGGTATTGGCTTAGTGTTGCGACATGGCTTATGCGGCATTGATCTCGACCATGTAATCGATGCAGGTGGCGAAATTGAGCCGTGGGCTGGCGAAATACTGGATCGATTTTCCGGAACGTACATTGAACGTTCGCCCAGTGGCACTGGATTCCATATACTTACGCTCGGGAAATTTCAGCGTTGCGGTAAAGCCGGACCTGGAAATAGACTAGAAATTTACGATGAGAGTAGTACGCGATATTTCACATTAACAGGACATTGTTATGACTGAAATTACAGCGCAACCGGAAGTAATTGATTGGCTCCATACAACGTATGTAAATAAATCAGTCAGAGCGGCCATAGTCCCCCCGCCTTTGTCCATTGTTTATAACGAATCAGATATTGCAGCGCTGATCAAAAAGGCATGCAAGCACAGCACGAAATTTGCTTCGCTCTTTGCGGGTGACATAAATAGCTATCCATCGCATTCTGAGGCTGATCAAGCTTTTTCAAACTTGATATCCTATTACACGTCTGATCATTTAACGATTGACGGTGTATTCCGAAAGTCAAAATTGTATCGTGAAAAATGGGATGAAGTTCACTTTGCCAATGGAGATACATACGGGGAAGCGACTATCGCTACGGCATTAGCGAGCCTGAGTGCCGCTGCCGGAAATGGGGCACGCTCAGGCTTTGCGGCAAGTCTTAACAAGGCGACTGACAAACCCATTACGTATTTGACAAACATAGTAAGTCTTTCAGGTTTTGTCAGTGAATGTGCTGCGCCGTTCTACATTTGGCATCGTGTGTTACAGGTTCGAAATGTTTATGCTCTGACCGCAGCGTGGGGTGGAGGAAAAACCGCGCTAATGATACTCATCGCTTTATTCGCGGCAACTGGTCGTGAACTGAGCGGTCGCGGAATGATACGTGTAAAAGTTCTCTTCCTTTGTGGCGAAAACCCGGATGACGTAAAACTTCGTACGCTCGCCGCAGCTGAAAAACTCGATATTGATTTAAGTGAGCTTGACGGTCAAATTTACTTTACTCGTAGACCATTCGCCATTGATGACAGCGTTGCCTTGACAGCTTTTTTGACTGAAGCAGCCGACCACGGTCCCTTTGGACTAGCGTTTGTGGACACAGGTCCAGCGCACAGTGGATGTGACGATGAAAATGACAACAAACAAATGCACGCATTGGCAATGGCATTGCGCGAGTTATTGGAGCCTTTAGGCGGGCCCGCATTAGTCGTGGCTATGCATCCAACAAAATCCGCTACAAAAGAAACCATGCAGCCGAGAGGAGGTGGCGCATTTTCAGGAAGTATTGATGGGGAATTGTGCGTTTGGAATTCGAATGGGGTTATCGAGTTTTATCATCGAACAAAATTTCGGGGCGCGGGATTCGAGCCTATGTTTTTTAGATTGGAAAAGCATACATTCCCCGAACTTTTGGATAACTTCGGCGAAGCTGCGATTTCAGTGGTCGCAGTACCTACGGAGGGTAAACCTTCAAGCAAGAAGGGATTAAAGGGGGCTAACCAAGTTGCACTGAACGCTCTTGATGCATGTTGGGAGGATGGTGAACTATCTAAATGCGGAACGGTGCATGAGGATGCTTGGCGTAATCGTTGCTATGTGATGGGTATAAGTAACGGCGAGCAATCAGCAAAAGCAATGGCATTTAGACGTTGCAGAGACGCACTGCTTGAAATGGGTTTGGTTAATTGCAGTGGTGATTATTATTCAAATTCGACATGGTTGATCAAAATTGATGAGGGTTTTAAGGAGTGAGCGCGAAAACTAATGCTGAGTGTGTACTACAACGCGCGCGGCAAGCTAGCTTATTGCGCTGTAGCGCTGCATTAGCGCATTACGCGCCACCCACTAATCGCAGCAACCTTTCGCACGCTACAACGCTTTTTAAGGGGATTGAAAAATGAATGAAAAACGAAAGCTAGGCCGCCCGCTCAAGTTGGCGCCTGCCGACGCAGCTGAGAGGATTCGAGAACTTGCAGCAAATGGTCACTCACTCCTCGGTGTGGCAGTTGGGCTTGGCACTTCAATTGCAACTTTTCAGAGATGGATTGACGTAGATGCCAATCTAAAAATTGCATTTGACGAGGGACGAGAGAAAGAGCGGCACACTCTTCATACAATGCTGTACAACTCTGCGATAAAAGGAGGCAACACTACAGCCGCAATATTTTTGTTAAAGGCTAGGCATTCTTACAAAGAGGGCGATCAAGCCGAATCAGGCAATCGCATATCAATAAACTTTACTCTGCCCGGCGCAATGAGCATGCAAGAATTCGGAGTCTTTGAAAATGAAGCAAGCAATCCAGACGAATCAATTCCAGCAAAAAGTATTATTGTTACCAGAGGAGGTTGACATCTTTCTCGGGGGTGGTAGGGGCGGGGGGAAATCCTACGCTTTAGCGCTGCTGGCATTGCGTCACATCGAACAGTATGGTGACAAGGCACGCATTTTATACGTCCGGCGCTCATACAAAGGCCTCGCCGATTTTGAATTGTTAACACGTGAACTGTTCGGAACAATTTATGGAGCATCGGCGCGGTATAACGGCGCGGAACATGTGTGGCGTTTTCCAAATGGTGGGTATTTGGAACTAGGCCAATTGGAGTCGCACGGCGAATATCAGAAATTTCAAGGCAGAAGTTTTACGCTGTTAATGGCAGACGAGATCGGCCAATTTGCTTCGCCTGACCTGCTTGATTTATTGAGATCGAATTTGCGCGGGCCAAGAAACATTCCTGTCCGAGTAGTACTTGCGGCAAACCCTGGCGGCTCTGGACATCATTGGATTGCGAAACGATACGTTTTTACAGGTGAGCCGTGGCGGCCAATGCTTGAACCAAAGAGCAAACGGTTATGGGTTTATGCGCCGAGCACGTTCGTTGGCAATCAATTTATTGATACTGAGCAGTATCGTGATCAACTTACATCTGCATGTCCAAGTGATCCTGAATTATTGCGCGCTTGGATTGACGGCGATTGGACTGTATCGCGTGGCGCATATTTCGCAAGCGTCTTGGATGAAAATAGGAATTGTATAAGCCCGTGGCAGTCAATCCCAAAATTGCATGGTAAAAACTGGGAAACTTATCTAGCGCATGACTTCGGGTCATCCGCCCCATCAGCTACTTATATCGTTGTGAAATCGCCTGGTGCAACCGGCCCCGATGGAAAATATTATTCAAGAGACAGCTTGATATTTGTTGATGAGCTTTCAACGAATAAACGTGATCGACTTAACGAAGGCTTGGGGTGGACTGTGCCAGTGCTTGCCGAAGAAATTCTAGCACTTTGCAAACGCTGGGATGTTAGGCCAATAGGGGTTGCCGATGATGCTATCTTTTCAAAAACTGGTCACAGCAATGG
>JAIETO010000187.1 GCA_019745005.1 Burkholderiaceae bacterium | reverse complement strand
ATGTCTAGCGGATTTTGCGTCACAAAATAAATCCCCACGCCCTTGGATCGAATCAAGCGCACGACTTGCTCGATTTTTTGTAAAAGAATCTTGGGCGCTTCGTCAAACAACAAATGAGCTTCGTCAAAGAAAAACACCATTTTCGGTTGTTCGACATCACCCACTTCCGGCAAGTGCTCGTACAGTTCGGACAACATCCAAAGCAAGAATGTGGAATACAAACGAGGCGATTGCAGCAGTTGGTCAGCCGCCAAAATGTTCACGATGCCTTTGCCGTGCACGTCGGTTTGCATGAGGTCATCGATATTCAGCATAGGCTCGCCAAAAAACTGCTCGCCTCCTTGTTCGGAAATTGCTAACAAGCCGCGTTGGATCGCGCCAATACTGGCAGCAGAAATATTGCCGTACTCCGTTTGGTATTCACTAGCGTTTTCGCCCAGATGTTGCAACATCGCGCGTAGATCTTTGGCATCCAATAGCAGCAGCCCATGGTCATCGGCAATCTTGAAAGCGAGTTGCAAAACGCCTTCCTGCGTTTCGTTTAAATTCAACATGCGCCCCAGTAGCAAGGGGCCTAAATCAGAGATGGTTGCGCGGACTGGGTGACCTTGCTTGCCAAACACATCCCAAAATGTGACTGGGCATGCCTGCCACTGGGGTGGATCAATCGCCAATTGCGCGCATCGCTGTTGCATCTTGGGTGAAAGCTGTCCTACGTGCGCCATCCCAGACAAATCCCCTTTCACATCCGCCATAAAGACCGGCACACCGATGTTGGAAAACGCTTGCGCCATCACTTGCAAAGTCACTGTTTTACCCGTGCCAGTCGCTCCAGTAATACAGCCATGGCGATTCGCCCAATCAGATAAAAGGTTCAACTCTACTGTGTCGCCAGCCGCCGTTGAATTTGGCGTAGTCGGCACAATCGATTTTGCTATTTGAAGTGGTTTTGACATGATCTTATGGGCTCAATTAGGCTGAAATTAGGATTTCGTAAGGGTTTTTGCGAGGTGTCCATATGGTAGAATTGCGCCCTTCATTATAAAACCAAAGCGCAGTGAAAAAGCGCTTGGAAATCAATTGATCCTACGTTCCATCAGTGAACGATTGCAAAATTAAAGAGAGCAAACATGGCAGGACACAGCAAATGGGCCAACATCAAGCACAAAAAGGCGGCAACTGACGCAAAACGCGGTAAGGTGTGGACGCGCCTCATCAAAGAGATTACGGTCGCGGCGCGTATGGGCGGTGAAGACGTTGCCTCTAACCCGCGCTTGCGTTTAGCCGTTGATAAAGCAGCCGATGCCAATATGCCGAAAGAAAACGTAACACGCGCGATTCAACGCGGCGCGGGTACATTAGAAGGTGCCAATTACGAGGAAGTGCGCTATGAAGGCTACGGCATCGGCGGCGCGGCGATTATCGTTGAATGTATGACGGACAATCGCGTGCGTACTGTTGCAGAAGTACGCCACGCCTTTAGCAAATTTGGTGGCAATATGGGAACCGAAGGCTCAGTGGCGTTTATGTTCACCCATTGTGGTCAACTTTTCTTCGCGCCTGGCGTCAACGAAGACGCCTTAATGGAAGCTGCACTTGAAGCTGGCGCAGATGACGTCAACACGGATGACGAAGGCGGCATTGAAGTTCTCTGCCCGCCGCACGATTTATCTGCCGTAAAAGACGCGTTGGAGAAAGCGGGATTCAAATCAGAAATTGCAGAAGTTATGATGAAGCCACATAACGAAGTGGCGTTCGCTGGCGACGATGCGGTCAAAATGCAAAAGCTGATTGATGCCCTAGAAAACCTGGACGATGTGCAAGAAGTCTTTACGAACGCCATCATTGAAGACTGATCCTCATCAATTAATGCGTTTTTTCTAAGCTAAAGTGCGCCCGTCTTGCTTGTTTTAGCTAACACATCTCTTTCAAGTACTGTTTGTTCGTTTCGCTCATTCGTTCAATTGAAAAATTTTTCAAAGCACATCACATCATGAAAATTCTCGTTGTCGGTTCTGGTGGTCGCGAACATGCGTTGGCATGGAAACTCGCCCAATCTGATCGGGTACAAAGTGTTTTTGTCGCGCCAGGCAATGGAGGGACAGAAAGCCACCCTCATCTCCATAACGTGCAAATCAACGACCCGCTTCAACTTGCTGACTTTGCTATTGCTGAACATATAGGGTTAACCGTGGTTGGCCCAGAAGTGCCGCTTGCCGCAGGCATTGTGAACATCTTTCGTGAAAAAGGCTTAAAGATCTTTGGCCCAACGAAAGAAGCGGCACAACTCGAAAGTTCAAAGGATTTTGCCAAGGCGTTTATGCATAGGCATGGTATTCCAACTGCTGAGTATCAAAGCTTTACGGATGCCAAAGCCGCGCACGCTTACATTGACAAAAAAGGCGCGCCCATCGTTATCAAAGCAGACGGCTTGGCGGCCGGCAAAGGCGTCGTAGTCGCCATGAATTTGGCAGAGGCGCATGCGGCGGTCGACATGATGCTGCCCGACGGTTCTGCCCAATCGCAATCGAATAGTGCGCGAGTTGTAATCGAAGAATTCTTAGACGGTGAAGAAGCCAGTTTTATTGTCATGGTGGACGGGAAAAATATTCTCCCCCTTGCCACCAGTCAAGACCATAAACGACTCTTGGACCACGACCAAGGTCCGAACACGGGTGGTATGGGTGCTTATTCGCCTGCACCAATTGTTACGCCGAAACTGCATGCACGAGTCATGCGCGAAATTATTCAGCCGACTGTTCAGGGCATGGCGAAAGATGGCATCACCTTCACCGGTTTTTTGTACGCTGGCCTAATGATCGACGCGCAAGGGAATCCTAAAACGCTTGAGTTTAATTGCCGTATGGGCGACCCTGAAACACAACCAATTATGGCGCGCTTGAAAACCGATTTAGTGAATGTGATGGAGCACGCGGTCAATGGCAGCTTAGATGAAGTAGAACTTGAGTGGGATAGACGCACAGCCTTGGGCGTAGTCATAGCAGCGGCGGGCTACCCTGACGCGCCACGTAAGGGCGATGTCATCACCGGCATTCCCGCTGAAACCAACGAGTGCATCACCTTCCACGCTGGAACAAGTCTGAGCAACAAAGTTTTAATGAGTAATGGCGGGCGCGTACTTTGTGTGGTTGGCTTAGGTGACTCGGTCAAAGTCGCACAGAAACACGCCTACGACGCGATTGAACAAATTCAGCTTAACGGGGCGCAATTTCGGCGTGATATAGGCTGGCGCGCACTCAACAAAAAACACTAATTGCTACGTTCGTCTTTCAAACACGAAACACATTACGCCTAGCCTACGAAAAAACCACTATGAGCGATTCACGTGACGTTAAAACCTATTTGCTGGCACTCCAGGCAAAGATTGTTGATGGGCTATCCACTATCGATGATAAAGGCTTTCTGACTGATAGCTGGGAACGACCCGAAGGCGGTGGTGGCATTTCTCGCGTGATCGAAGAAGGCAAAGTTTTCGAACGCGGTGGCGTTAATTTTTCCCATGTGATGGGAAGTAGTTTACCGCCATCAGCAGCGGCGAGCCGACCAGAGTTAGCAGGACGCAAATGGGAAGCGATGGGCGTTTCTTTGGTGCTGCATCCGCGCAATCCTTATGCGCCCACAGTGCATATGAATGTGCGTTTCTTCACCGCTTACGGCAATGAGGGCGCGGCTGACGTTTGGTGGTTTGGTGGTGGCATGGACTTAACACCCTATTACGGTTTTGTTGAAGATGCACAGCATTTTCACCAGACCTGCAAGAACGCATTGATGCCCTTTGGCGCGGACTTACATCCACGCTTCAAAAAGTGGTGTGACGAGTATTTTTATCTTAAGCATCGCAAAGAGGCGCGTGGTGTAGGCGGCATCTTTTTTGACGACTTTAACCAACTCGATTTTGCAGATTCATTTGCCATGACGAAATCAGTGGGTGATGCCTTTTTGCTGGCCTACCAACCAATCTTATTGCGCCGTAAAGACACAAGTTTTAGTGAACGCGAACGCGACTTCCAAGCTTACCGTCGTGGACGCTATGTTGAATTCAATTTAGTGTTTGACCGTGGCACTTTATTTGGCTTGCAGTCGGGTGGTCGCACGGAATCGATTTTGATGTCCATGCCGCCCATCGTGAAGTGGCGCTACGATTGGCATCCCGATCCCGACAGCGCAGAAGCAAGCCTCACGCGCGATTTCTTGGCACATAAGGAATGGGTATAAAACCGCGTCACTGTGTCATTGTTTTTGGCGGCAGCTTCGACCCCGTTCACTGCGGTCACGTGGCGCTCGTTAAACATGTGTCGGCACTGTTTCAGCCACATGAGATTAGGCTCCTACCAGCAGGAAAACCATGGCAAAAAGAATGCTTGGCAGCAGATGCCATGCATCGTGTAAAAATGCTGGAACTGGCGTTCCACGGTGAACTCACTATCCCGCTGTTTATTGACCAACAAGAAATTCAACGGGCGCTATTAGGGCACGCTACTTTTAGCGTTGAAACACTACAAAATTTACGGCGCGAATTGGGTGGCGATACTGCCATCGTCTTCGTCATTGGCGCGGACCAGTTAATGAATCTTGCGAACTGGCGTGATTGGCAAAAGCTATTTGATTTGGCACATGTATGTGCCGTAGCAAGGCCTGGCTATTGCTTGGATTTAGCCGATTTGCCAGAAACCGTGAAAACCACTTGGAATAATCGCACCGCTTCAATTGACCAATTAAAGCAAAGTGCAGCGGGAAATTGTTTTTACTATGCCGATTTAGCGTGGCCGATTTCCGCCAGCGCAATTCGTCAAGAATTAAGAATGGGCGCCTGTGCAGATTCAAAAAATTCAGCTTTTGGGCTAGTACCACCCAAAGTGTTAGACTATATTCAACAACAACATTTATATAAATAGAAGCCATTATGGATATCAAAAAATTACAAACCCTCGTCTTCGACGCCTTAGAAGACGTCAAAGCCCAAGATATCAAGATTTTTGATACGGTTCACCTTACTAGCCTATTTGATCGCGTGGTGGTAGCCTCCGGCACGTCAAATCGCCAGACAAAGGCGCTTGCCGCGTCGGTGCGCGACAAAGTCAAAGAAAATGGCGGCGAAATCGTTGGTATGGAAGGCGAAACAACGGGTGAATGGGTCTTGGTTGATTTAGGTGATGTGATCGTGCATATCATGCAACCTGCGATTCGTGCGTACTACCGTTTGGAAGAAATTTGGGGCGACAAAGAAGTCAAAATGGGCGCTGCTAAACGTGCTCCAAAGGCGCTAGCCACCGCAAAAGAAATCATGCCGCATGAGACACCAAAAGAGACACCAAAACGCGCGCGCGGCAAGGCCGTACCAGCGGAAGTAAGCTACGACATGATGGCGATTCAAACTACAGTGGACGACGATGAGAAAAAGCCAGCGCGTAAGCCCCGTGCGGCCAAAACGAGTGACGCTGACGCAGCGACTAAGCCAGTTAGAAAGACCAGCAAAAAATTAAGTGACACGATCAGTGGCGGTGCCGCTGATACTGCAGTCAAAAAACCTCGGGTAAAAATTCCAACAGGTGCACGAGTGAAAGTTGCCTCCACCAAGACAGCAACAGCATCATCAAAACAGGCGGCAGCGAAGCGCACTACCACAAAACGCAAAACCGCTGAATAGTCAAACTTGGGTTTAGAAAATAACGCTGCCTTCCGTTGAACGCAGCGTTTTTTTCAGCTTCAAACTTTGAACAATTTCCAATCACTCGCTTTCTGATCTGATTCAAAAGAACCAAGCCAATGCAACTGATCATCGCCGCAGTCGGTCATAAAATGCCCAGTTGGATAGAAACGGGTTTTCAAGAATACGCCAAGCGCATGCCGGCGGAATGCAAAGTCATTTTGAAGGAAATTAAACCAGTCGAGCGCTCGGGAAGCAAGACGGCAGAAACCGTGATGGCACTGGAGCGCGCAAAGATCGAAGCAGTGATCCCCAAAAATGCGATGATTATTGCATTGGACGAGCGAGGTAAAGACCTTACGTCCGTCGGTCTCGCGCAGGAACTGGAGCAATGGCAACAAAATGGACGCGATGTGGTGTTCGTGATCGGTGGCGCGGATGGGCTCGATGCACAATTCAAAGCGAAAGCAGATGCCTTACTGCGCATATCCAGCCTAACCCTTCCACACGGTATGGTGCGTGTTTTACTTGCCGAGCAACTGTATCGCGCCTACTCCATCACACAAAATCATCCGTATCATCGGGTATGATATGAATCGTGCATCGCGTCAACATTTACGCGTGCTAAAAGACATCTCGTGCAATTACTTGACGATTTGCGACGACCGATATCATTTTGAACCCAGATTTTCCATTAGGATTTGTGACGATGACGGATGCATTTTTCGAGGCAGTTTTGCTGCGACTGAGACGCCA
>JAIETO010000131.1 GCA_019745005.1 Burkholderiaceae bacterium | reverse complement strand
GCCTTAAATAAAGCCGCCTTGGTTGGTGCAGCCTCGTTATTGGGCGGTGCAGGTGCTTTAGCCGCTAGTTTTGGCATTATTTCTGAAGCAAGAAAGAGAAGACCAAAACCCCCAGTTCCAACACCAACGCCAACACCAACGCCAACACCAACGCCAACACCAACGCCGACACCAACACCAACGCCGACACCAACACCGACGCCAACACCAACACCAACGCCAACACCGACACCAACGCCAACACCGACACCAACGCCGACGCCAACACCAACGCCGACGCCAACACCGACGCCTACGCCGCCGACAGCAAATGAAGCGGTGCGCTTTTTACAGCAAGCGAGCTTCGGTGCAACACAAGCCGATATCGATCGAGTACGCGCATTGGGATACAACGGCTGGTTGGATGAACAACTCGCGATGCCCGTGCAGTATTCACACCTTAATTATGTCAATCGCGTCACGGCAGCGTACAACCCAAGTGACCAATGGTACAAACGACCCGGCGTTTGGAACGTAAATGACTCCATGTGGCTGGGCATGGTACCAAGCGCTGATCAATTGCGCCAACGGGTCATGTTCGCGTTATCGCAAATCTTTGTGGTCAGTATGGCTGATGGTAGCGTCTATTACCAAGGCACTGGCTTAGCGGCGTATGTGGATATGCTGTATGCCAAGGGTTTTGGCAACTTCCGCGATTTGCTTGAAGGAGTGACCTTAAGTTCGGCGATGGGTAACTATCTGTCCGCTATGTATAACCGAAAGGAAGATCCGCTGACTGGTTCCAACCCCGACCAAAACTTTGCCCGCGAGGTCATGCAGTTATTTACCATTGGTTTGTATGAACTCAATAACGATGGCACACGCAAATTAGTGAATGGGCAACCGATACAAACTTATGACACGCCCGATGTAATCGGTGTCTCACGCGTGATGACAGGATGGGGATATAACGGCGCGACTACAGTCAATTGGTTTCAATACTATGACTTTAATACCGCAAATGATATGCCGAGGCAGGCCTTGCCTATGTCAGCAAACAATAGTTATCACTCAACTTCTGAGAAAAAATTTCTTGGTGTGACGATCCCAGCAGGGAGCGCCAACGCGGCGGCTGACCTCAAAGTTTTATTAGACCGTTTGTTTAACCACTCTAACGTTGGTCCATTTATAGGTAAGCAATTGATTCAACGTTTAGTGACAAGCAACCCTAGCCCAGCCTATGTAAACCGCGTCGCCAATGCATTCAATAACAACGGTGCTGGCGTTCGCGGCGATATGAAAGCGGTCATCAAAGCGATCTTGCTTGATACGGAAGCGCGCTCAGCGAGTTATATAACAGCACCAACATTTGGACGAATTCGCGAACCCATTCATCGCTTAGCGCAATTGATGCGTGTGTTCAAGGCTACTCGTCCAACAGACCCTGATAGCTACAATATTTCAACCTGGGAATACGATAAGAGTAAAGGCCTTTGGCAGACGCCATTACGTGCAAAGTCGGTGTTTAATTTCTACACGCCTGACTATCAGCCACCAGGCTCGGCTTTGAAAGCACAAGGCTTGGTTGCACCAGAAATGCAAATCACAACGGCAAGTTCCGTCGCAGATATGGCTGATGTTTTTGATGCAGCTTTGCAAGTGGGTGGTTGGACAGATTGCTGTTCAGATGCTCAAAGAAACACCTACTATACAAAATTTGATTATTCTGAATGGTTGCCTTTAGTCTCAAACCCCAATGCTTTATTCGACAAACTAAACCTATTTTTTATGGCGGGGCAAATGCCACAGTCATTGCGCACCCAAATGTTGAACGCGATGAACAATCGTACATATAACCGCGCACGAGACGGCATTGTTCGTGATTTAAACCAATTGAAGTTGGCCGCCGCGATTTACACGATGATGTTTTCACCAGAATACGTCGTTCAAAAGTGAGGAGAACAGAAATGACATCATCGAACAATTCACGCCGCCAGTTTCTTCGCAATACAGCAGTCGCTAGCGCAGCCCCATTTGTGTTATCACTCAATGCAGAAGATGCCGCCGCGCAAGCAGCGCCAGAATATCGCGCATTGGTCTGCGTCTCTTTAGGTGGCGGCAATGACCATCTGAGTACGGTCGTGCCATTCGATACGACTTCCTACAATGCCTATAAAAACAAGCGTGCTGGCTTAGCACTAGATCGTTCTACCTTACTTCCAATTACCGCAGCGAGCGCGCAGGGTGGTCGTACGGTCGGTTTTTCACCTAATTTAATTCGACTGAAATCAATTTACGATGCAGGTCGCTGCGCCGTGGTGGCGGGTGTTGGAACCCTACTTGAACCAACCACACTAGCAAAAATAAATAGCGGTACTGCAAATTTGCCGCCACTTCTTGGTTCACATGCCGATCAAGGGAATTTTTGGTTTTCGCTTGGAACACAAAATCCCTATGGTTGGGGCGGACGCATGGGCGACTTCGTTGCCGCGAGCAACGGAAGTAGATCAAACTTCACGACCATCTCAGCAAATGGCGGATTTACGCAATTTTTGGTAGGTAACACGACCAACTTTTTCACGGCTGGAGACGGCGGCGCACCACGTTTGTTTTTTGGCGGTGATCCACTGGAGCAAGCAATCATTGGCCCTACTCAACGCAGTAATCTCTTGGAGCAAGCGTATACGCAAGTTCATCAGTCTTTATTGAAAGGCGCAACAGATCTTGGTACAGCAATCTTGCCAGAAAATACGTTTCCCGCACCTCCGGGCGGCGGGCGGAATCCTCTCGCGAACCAGCTACTTACGGTGGCACGCATTATCGGGGGAAGAAATACCTTGGGCTTAAAGCGGCAAATATTTTTTGTTGACTTAGGCGGTTTCGATACGCACGCTGGTCAGTTAAATAAACACCCTGGTTTAATGACGCAATTAAATGATGCCTTGAGTTATTTTGATTCTTTAATGGTACAAATTAACGCAAGCAATAATGTCACTTTGTTTACGCAATCAGAATTTGGCCGCACCTATAATTTTAATGGTGACGGCACGGATCACGCTTGGGGTACACATACATTTGTCATGGGTGGTGCAGTCAAAGGCGGAAACATTTATGGCAGCTTGCCAAATATGGAAACGAATAGCCCGGACTTTCGTTCTGATGGTCAGATGATTCCGACTATTTCCGTTGAACAGTATGGCGCAACATTGGCGAAATGGCTGGGTATAAGTAACACAGATATTAATACTATTTTTCCAAATCTTAATCGTTTTAATACCAGTGATTTAGGGTTCATGAAACCCTAATCATTGATTTCAAATATTCATGCTTTTAAGGAAAAAGGAGAACAACGAAAATCTCCATTTTTTCTTGATCATCACCTGTAAACGGGATCTTACATGGCCGCACTCATCTCAAGTTTCACCGAAGCCGATGTTAATAAAGTCAACGCCGAATTAGCACAAGCTTGGGTTTTAAATGAAGCCATCAATTGGAGTGTTGCCGCGTACGACTACTATCTTTTCTACAAAATTACCGCGACGACTATTTCTAGCGATACCGTCATCACGGGAACGCTTAGTAATGGCGACAAGATCTCGATTAAAGGCAGTGGCCTCACCACTGCCAATGCGACGATTTCACAGATCGATTACATGTTCGTACAAGATGAAGTTAACGTGTCTTTGTTTGGAAACGTGTCTGCAAAAACGGGTGTTACTTCGCAGACAGGTTTTTTCAATAAAGTGACGGTGAGTTCGGTCAGCAATGGGGTGATTACGGTGACGGGATTTGACGATGTTGCGGTTGCCACTGGTCGTACTGTTTCTAATGTCACTGTTGATTTTAACGGTGTTTCGCTCACGACCTCGGGTTCATTAATCGCCTCTACATCCACTGTGACAGGCGAATATGTCACGACGTTTACGGGAAATTACACGGCGAGCACAGTAAATTACGCGGGGCACTCATTACAACTAACAAACATTACTGTGCCTGGTAGCCTTGAATTAATTAATCTTGATACGTTACTGTCATCGGCTCTAAGTGGGCCCGATGCAATCGTAGGTTCAAACAATAACGACTATTTGGTTGGTTTTGGTGGTAACGATACGATCAACGGTGGCTCAGGAATTGATACGGTTTTTTATAGCGGTGCTTGGTCCAATTATACGATTGCGAAATCTGGTAGTGACTACACTGTGACCGCGAAAACTGGTACTGAGGGCATCGATACGTTGCGCTCGGTGGAACGATTGCAATTTGATGGCACAAGCATTGCGATCGATGTTGACGGCACTGCTGGCGCTGCCTACCGTATTTACCAAGCAGCATTCGGGCGTACGCCTGACTTGGCTGGTTTAGGCTATTGGATCAATGATATGGATAAGGGTTCAAGTCTCACCACCGTTGCGGCGGGTTTCTTTCAATCACCCGAATTTCAGCGTATCTATGGAACGAACCCAAACATCAATACCTTGATCACTAATTTCTATACCAATGTATTGAAGCGAACACCCGATCAAGCTGGTTTTGATTATTGGGCAAATCAAATTAACTCTGGCGCAATTACACCCGCTGGCGCTTTAGCAAGTTTTACTGAAAGCCCAGAAAATAAGCTACTGGTCATCGGTCAGATTCAAAATGGTATTGAATTTACAAAATATGTTGGATAAAAAAATATCCCTGACTTTTTGAATGCAGTATGAATCAAGTCGTTTGTCAACTTCAAGCGTATGTAGCCTGTATTTCTTGTGTCCCCGACCAAGTCGCACCACTTTCTAAAGTGATGCTTCTTAAAACATTTCCTGCTTCTATGCAGAGCATTTTTTTATAACCGTCTCGTTTTAAGTCGTTTAATGCGGCGGCTTTTTCTGCACCTGGATTCCAGACCACGGCGTCTGAAAAATTGGTTTGTTTAATATGTATGGCTCTTTGCCCATCATTCATTTCAATATTTGCCGATATATCTGCATAGACGCGATCAATTTCCCCGACAATACTTAACTCTCCACTTTGCTCAATGCAACGTTTTTCTAAACTTACAAAATCATCGTAAACAAGACCTTTTAAGCCCTTCAAATGGGTCTTAGAGACGTTCTCCACTTTAAGGTAGGTATGGAGTGCGTTTGTAAACGAAAACATCTCCTGACCCGTGTTTTTGATCATTAATTCCAGCTCTAATTTATTTCCGCCTACGGTAACTTTCATTGTTAGATGAAAGTCATATAGCCATATTTTTTTCGTTTCGTCATTAGAAAAGAGAACTAGTACTGCTTGTGCTAAACCATTTGGCATTTGTTGCACAGATATCAGTTCCCAAACACTGGTGCGAGCAAATCCATGCCTTGGCAATGTGCCGTGATCGGAAAATTGAGGAAAAATAATGGGTACACCCCCTCGAATGGCAACCCCTGACTTAAAGGCAGACAACTGACTTAAAAATAGTTGTTCTTCACCATTTGCTGTGATCCATGATGTGAGGTGCGCGCCTTGTGTACATATTTTTGCTTTGGCGCCATCAAAGCTTTGAAGTGAAATAAATTCCACGATGATTCCAAACAAATTTGTTTAAGGGAATACTCAATATTAAAGCGATGTCCTGATGTTTTGCTTTTCTTTGCCTTCTTATCGACTTATTGCTCAATTTTGCGGCTTGAGACCCTTTATTTTGCAGTTTATCGGTTTTACCGCAAAACAAACAACATCATCCACTACATTATTAACTTGGTTATCGGAAGAAGCACCGAGCGTCGGTTTGCCGCATAGTCACTAATGTTATTCAAATACCTTTTAAAAATAAGGAAGAAATCACCATGAAAAATCAAAGTTGTTCTAAGGTTTTTGTTATTCCTGTTTTTCTTTCTTTTCTGATTGTTTTACTTACAGCATGCGAAATCAATGTGAGTCACGACGAGCTACGCGGTAATGGAAAAATTATTACTGAGAAACGTGCAGCTGGTTCATTTTCAGCAATTGAAAACACATCCCAATTTGACATCACTGTGAACGCAGATGGCCCTGCCAATATCGAAGTGACCGGCGACGACAATTTAGTAAAGGAAGTGGAGACTGTCATAGAAGGGTCAACATTAAAAATCAAAAATAAACGTCAAGGCAATGTTCATATTTCTTGGAGTAAAAATCCTCTTCTCGTCAAGGTGACGACGCCTTCTCTAAACCAAGTTCGTAATTCTGGCAGTGGCGATATTCGTTTAAGCCAACTACACGATGAAAAATTAGATATTCAGTCTGAAGGTTCCGGCGACTTAATCGCGACAGGAAAAATTGCCGATCTCAACGTCAAGTCTAATGGCAGCGGTGACGTGCATCTAAGTGATCTCATCATAAAAAAATTAAACTTAGAAATGAATGGTTCGGGTGATGTGCGATTAAATCAAGTGACACAAAGCATGAACATCACAAATAACAGTAGCGCTGACCTTGAAGTAACTCACATGG
>JAIETO010000028.1 GCA_019745005.1 Burkholderiaceae bacterium | reverse complement strand
ACCAAAATGGCGGCATTTTCTGACAGCGAAGTGAAAATAGTTGGCAACGTCAATTCAAGAGTTGCAATTTATATTAAGAGCGGAAGCCTAGGAAAACTTTCGACGCAAGCCAACACAACTTGGTCTTTGGGCAGCACTTATCGCTGTAAGGATGGTTGGCTAGAATTTACTCAGCCTGTGCAGGCAGAACGCAGTATCGAAGGCGTGTGGTATCAAGGTGAAACGACCATTCGCATCGCGCCCAGCCAAGCTGGTTTAGCGATTGAGTCTAGCTTTACTGGAAGGCAACGTGTGATCTTGTTTTCTTATGAAGGGGCAAATGTGAGTCTGCCAAAGCTCGGCACAAGAAGAACACTCGTTGATGCCATACGCTGGCCTTCCATTTTTGAGCCGGTTCCTGCCAAAAAAACGCCAGAAATCCCCGAAGCCAAAACCGTCATTGAAATGCGGCAAATGCTCAATAGCAGCGTGCGGGGCAATATACTTTTAGGCGTCTTAAAAGAGGCAGACGGCGCGATCTTGGCGACCTTGAGAGCGCGCTCCACAGACGATATCGCCCCGTTTGAAGATCGCTTACGCGCAGCATCAATTGCCTTCGAAACAAAGCTCGCACCGATTTGGTCAGACGGTGCGTATCAATTCACGATGCTCTTGCGAACTTCCGTTGCAAATGCTGTGCAAACTAGGCAACTCAGTAGTAAATATAGTGCCTTTCGCATTCAACAAGAGTTGAAAAAAATCGGCCACCCCATGGTCGACGTCACCAAAGTAGTGGAACAAGAGAACGATTATGTAGCCACTATGAATGTACTCAACGATGTGGGCGCGGACGAAATCATGCTGCGAATAAAAAATAATGTCTCCCTCGTTGGCAGCGCACATCTGACAAAAGAAAATGTGCATCCGACTTCAGAGAAAATTCGCGTGTTGGAGTTTCGTTTAACAGTCAAATAGGCAAGCATCTTTGTTGCGAGCTCTTCAAAGAAATGCGAGCACGAAAAAAAGGAGGCGAATCAAGCCTCCTTTTTTTCAGTGGTACCGCAACTAAGGCGTTGGTACAAACACCACGTCACGGAAGTAATTGGCGTTCTGGTAAACGTTAGTTGGTATTGCACCAGGTGGCCCATACACACCGCTACCCGCGCCATTCGTGCTGAGCGGACCATTGGTGATCGTCGTGCCCAAGGTATTGCCAGCAAAAGGATAGAAGTTGGGCGTGCTGACCGATACCACATAGACTTGCCCAGCCGTCACGTTAAGCGGTGTTGCCAATTCTTGTTGTCGCCAACCACTCAAAGGTGTGGTCGTGAGATTAGGAAAATCAACTGACGTGAGTAAGCTACCATTTGCGGCATATAACTTACCTGTAATCAAAGCCGTCGGTGAAAGTTGCGCAGGGTGCCAGTACCGAATGGCCGTGATTTGTCCATTAACCGACGGCGTAAAACGCAAGCCCAATTCATATGGAACACCGTCCTGGAAACCATCTAAGGTGGTCGGTTCTTGCGTAGTAAAGATAGTCGCGGAATTGAACTCACCAATGATTTGCATCCCGTTCAAAGGTCCAACAAAAAAACTTAATACGGCTTGCCCGTTCGCGTTGGCTCGGGTATGCACTAAGGCGTAATCGCGTCGACTCAAGGGCACGGGTGTGCCGGGTTGCGCGTCAGCACCGGAGGAATTTTGGTAGGTCGATGCAAAGATACCGCCAGTACGGCTGCCAAATGTGAAGTTGGTACCGATAGGTTGAGCAGGGTCGGGAGAGCGTCCATACAAAACAAAAAGATAATTTGCATTCGGACGCAAACCCGCAACTGTTAGCGGGCCAGATACGCCTTTTGCAGTGCCATCCTGCAGCAGAGCAAACCCGCTCGCCGGCGGAATGGTGCTACTTGGAAAATTTTCAGCGGGTGCGAAACTAGCAAAATTGACCGTCACGCCCGTGGCTGTAACGCCATCTGAAAGTAACAATCCACCAGAGCCGCGACCACTATTCGCAAGCGTTGGTACCGTAAAGCCATTCCAAAAATTATTTGCCGTACTACCAGCGTTGTTACCTGCGTAATCCAGAATCGCGCCTTGGCCGCTATAAGTGGGCGAACTTGGCGCATTAAAATCAATGTTAACTATTCCTGCCATTGCAGCAGGAGTGATGGCGATAAAAGCACAAAAGATGACAGTTGTCCGTGCGATAAATGCACGCAACGTGTGGTACGCATGGAAGCAGAATCGTTTTTGCATAATCTTTACCTCGTTTGGTTTCAGAATGTAAATTTCGCGTGTTTGCTGACAGCCCCAATTAAGCAGCCGCCGAGCAAAACCAATTTAGGTGGCAACCATCGAATCACCACGTTTCTTACATCGCGTTACACATTTGGCCGCAACGCATAACACGATCCGCCAAAACAGGGGGTGCTATGCGTTTTTACGTTCAAAGGTGAAATTCGCGGAAATGGTTTACCAGCCGAATACAAATGAACACGCCTCGTCATTTTCGTTGCAGAAGATTTCCGATTGTTGTACTGTTTCTAACAAAACTGGTTTAAACAAAGCAGCAACTCTCACGTGAACTGAAACGAATAAAAGATGATTATCGGAATTGATTTAGGCACCACCAATAGCCTCTGCGCCGCTTGGCACAATGGCGAAGCACGCATTATTCCTAATGTGCATGGCCATAACATGACCCCTTCAGTCGTAGGGATTGGCGACAATGGCGACATTCTCGTTGGCCTACCGGCGCGTGAGCGTTTGCTGCTTTACCCGCAGCTCACGACGTCCCTTTTCAAGCGCTACATGGGTAGTAACAAAACCGCGAAATTGGGCGAAAGAAGCTTTCGGCCAGAGGAATTATCGTCTTTAATTTTGCGTTCTCTTAAAGAGGATGCGGAACGATTTCTGGGCGAAAAAGTCACCGAAGCGATTATCACTGTACCCGCCTATTTCAACGATACGCAGCGCAAAGCCACCAAAATCGCAGGCGAATTAGCGGGCCTCAAAGTTGATCGCCTACTCAACGAACCCACGGCCGCAGCACTTGCGTATGGCTTGCACCAACGTGATGTGGAATCAACGTTTTTAATTTTCGATTTGGGCGGCGGTACTTTCGATGTGTCTATCTTGCAATTATTTGAAGGCGTCATGGAAGTGCGCGCCAGCGCTGGTGATAATTTCTTAGGCGGGGAAGATTTTGTCACCGTTTTACTCGACGCTTTTCTCAACGGCCCAGGACAGGCCTTACGTCAGCAATACGCCGCCGAACACAATGCCGATCACTTTGAACAAGCTCATCGCCTAGAGCAAGTTCTCCGTAAAGAAGCGGAACGCGTAAAGCGCGTACTCAGCGACAGCAGCACTGCCGAATTTAAAGTGCAATGGCAAGAGAATAGTTACGCGTGGACGATTACTGAGACGGAGTTCGCAAAGCTCGTCGAGCCTTTGTTGGTGCGACTGCGCACGCCTATCGAACGGGCGTTGCGCGATAGCCGCATGCGGACTTCCGACCTAAATGAAATCGTTCTAGCCGGTGGTGCAAGTCGCATGCCCTTGGTGCGCAAAATGGTGGCGCGCTTATTCGGCCGCTTACCAGCAACACACTTAAATCCTGATGAATTGGTCGCGCGTGGCGCCGCAGTGCAAGCGGGACTCACCATGGGTGATGCGGCTTTAGACGAAATCGTTATGACCGACGTTTGCCCGTACACCTTAGGGACAGAAGTCTCTGAACGCTACGGCAATGATCTGCAAAGCGGCATTTATTTACCGATTATCGAGCGCAATAGCATCGTGCCGATCAGCCGCGAAAAATCGCTCACGACCATGCACGATGATCAAAAATTCGTGAACATTCGCATTTTTCAAGGCGAGTCACGCGAAGTCAAAGACAATATCTTTCTGGGTGAGTTGGAAGTGCCCGTGCCACAACGCCCCGCCGGCGGCGTCTCATTGACGGTGCGCTATACCTACACGGTAGACGGTTTGCTTGAGGCGGAATGTACCGTTGATGACGCGAAAGAAAAGCACCGCTTAGTCATCGAAAAGAATCCTGGCTCACTCTCGCCAGAACAGGTGGCAGAGCGTTTAGCTCAAATGGAGAAACTAAAAATTCACCCACGTGAACAACTAGAAAATACCTTGACCTTAAATCGCATGCAACGAATGTATGAAGAGTATCTGGGCGAAGAGCGCGCCTACATTGGACAGTTGATAGGCCGCTTCCAACGCGAGCTACAAACGCAAGATGCGCGCTTGATAAACGAGGCGCGACGTGAAATTAATAAGCTACTCGATAATCTTGAGGGCGAGCTACGCCTATGAGTGAACAAGCGCATTGGGCCGAACTCGGCATTGAGGCAACCGCCGATAGCAAAACCATACGCAAACGCTACGCCCAACTACTTAAAAAAATTGATCAACGCGCCAACCCAGATCAATTTCAAGCATTAAGACAAGCCTATGAAGTTGCCCTCAACGAAGCGGCGTGGATGGCGCACGAACAGGCGCAGCGCCAGTTAGCGCAGGAACAAGAGACTCAACAAGACGGTGTTTCTGCGTTAAGCCAAGCGAGTGAACAAGGACAAACTGCACAGGAAGAAATTGAGCCGCAAGAGCAGGCGCAAAACACGTCGGCGGAGGTGCTAACAAATACAGCGCCAAACGTCGAACCAGCGAAAACTGAAACTGCCGTGCATGCAGCGACCCACACGCAAGGTCAGATTGAAGCAGAACTCTCGATAACTGAACAGCACCTAGAAAAATGGGCAAGCGATCTTTGCCTGTTTTTGAACCGAGGCGATAAAGACCTTGCCATTGAAGCCCTTGCGCAGCATCTGCGCAGCCCCTTATGTGAGCGGCGCGAAACTTGGCTGATGTATCAAGCAAGGGTCATTAAACTTTGTCTGGATGAAGAGCAAAGTAACAAACCAATTTCATTTACTTTCGTCAAAGCGGCTGCGGCGCAATTCGGCTGGTTTGACCCCGACCGCCAACAAGACAATTTCAACGATGCAGCGCTACGAACCATTCGCGCCCGTATCTTGCAACAAGCAGCAACGGAAGCTGCGGAAAAGTATCAAACTCTCAGCATCGACGAGGCTAGAAAATTTTTAACCGTTTTAATGCAGGAAGAATACTTGCAAGGAATAGAAGAACGCGACTACTTTGAGGCTTGCCTACTCATGCAATGCACTGAACTTGCGTTGCCACTGGCTGCTATCGACAACATCAGCGCCCACCTGAATTGGGACAAAGAGAATGGGCACCTGTGGGCGATTGCGCCACAAGAATGTGAAAAGTTTCGTACACGCATGCAGCTTTTGCATAAGGAGAAAGATACGGAGGAGTTTCGTGGCCATTTGTATCGAGTGGGTAATAACCTACTCGACTTCGAGACAGAACCCTCGGATAAGCACCGGCATTGGCGCTTTATCGCTACGCCTCTGCTAATTTGTTCTACGCTCGCATACTTTGCTATGGAGCGAAATCTATCAACATTATCGAGTGCATACAATTTCCTTGAATTCTTTCTTTTGTTTCTCCTCGTTGCAGGCCCAATCGCGCACAAATGGTATTTCGAAACCCGAACGTTATATCACCCTCTTATCGATATTCATGCTGCACAAAATATTCTTTCGTCGTATCGACCAATTTGGCTGCGCTGGCGGGCATTCCATTTTGAACGCCAAAACAGAACCAAAGAATGGTTAGATGTAATCGAAACACAACACGCTGAGATTCTTAAATCATTAGACTCAAGAACGATCACTTTCTGGAGAAAAAAGCGCCCCTCTGTCAGTCGAAACTGGATTTTTCTTGGTGGCGTGCTTTCTGCACCGAACGCTTTTATTTATGCATCAGAATTTTTAACTTGGATGCACGCTAAGCAAATAGAAACAATGACCAAAGTGCTCCTATGGCTTATCGCACTTTTTCTCTTTTCGGCAGCGCAAATTTATTTTTTTTGCGCAGTGACATTTTGGTTCAATCAACGGGCAAATCTAATTGATGATTTTCTAGGGAAACGCATATTGCCTGCGCGTTTCCAAACCTTACCGAGCAAGGGTCTCAGTTGCACCAAGATGCTTCTCTCCTCATTGGCAATTAGCGGATTTTTGACGATAGTCGCTCTTGCATTCGAGTTGAACCATAGGAACAGCACTTGGATATCTTGTGGTGTACTCGCGCCAATAACATTTCTTGTCTGTTGCTGGGTTTATTTAACGCGCTTTGAACGATTCTCAAACGAACGTAAAACGGAATTCTTGGTAACAGAAAAATTTGGCTATCAATTTCAATGGTGGCACCTGATTATCATTTTTACGGCGCTACGCACAATTGGCAAGGCCGTGTCATAACGCGCATCATCAGCATTAAGATGTTAGCTGTATAAATATACAGTACAATCTGTGAACGATTTGCATGCGAGCGAACGCTCACGCGATGCAAAAAATCCGCTATTTTCTAGCTATTTTGTGTGTTTCGTTCGCCTGTGCTCTTCATGAACCCCGTCATAGAAAATCCTCTGTATTACCTCCACAATTTTCAATTCGTGCTGGATTGGGTGGCTGAACGTTATGGCGATTTATTAAACGATGATGA
>JAIETO010000297.1 GCA_019745005.1 Burkholderiaceae bacterium | reverse complement strand
AAATTAATAATGCGTTGAAGATCGGGCAAGAACCCCATGTCGAGCATGCGATCAGCCTCATCCATCACCAAAATTTGCGTCTGCGCCAAGCTGATAGTTTTTTGTGCGACGTGATCTAAAAGACGACCCGGTGTTGCAATCACAATCTCTATTCCAGAACGCAAGGCTGCCACTTGGGGTGCCATGTCCATGCCACCAAAAACCACAGTCGCACGCAAAGGCGTGTGCCTCGAGTATGCCTTGACGTTATCCGCTACTTGATCGGCCAATTCGCGTGTTGGCGTCAAAATTAAAGCACGCACTGGATGGCGTGCAGGTGAGGCGCTCGTATTTGCGTGCGCTAACAAAAGCTGAATAATCGGCAAAGAAAACCCCGCCGTTTTACCCGTACCCGTTTGCGCTGCCCCCATCACATCACGCCCTTGCAACACCACTGGAATCGCTTGCTCCTGAATCGGAGTCGGATGCACGTAACCTTGATCACTTAACGCCCGCAAAATTTCGGGC
Organism: Burkholderiaceae bacterium; assembly: GCA_019745005.1. Classification (GTDB taxonomy): domain Bacteria; phylum Pseudomonadota; class Gammaproteobacteria; order Burkholderiales; family Burkholderiaceae_D; genus Undibacterium. The sequence goes on along the minus strand of JAIETO010000297.1, from coordinate 6,141 downwards.
GCTAAGCCGAACGAGTCAAAACGCAATGGTTCTTGAGTGGGAAGTGCGGGCGAAATATCTGTCATAGTCAATTAGTAGAGTGCGGCATCACAAAAGCGCAGCAGGTGTAGCGTTTGGAAGGCTCATCCGATGCGCGTCGCTTATTTGGAAAGCGAAAAACCGACGAAAAACCCGGTGTTTGGTTGAAAGAAAATCAGGTGTTGAACGGCGCAAGAGTCAATAACTCACGCGCGCTACCACGAGAAAAACGATTTTGCAATAGCCGGTCATTATACCATTCATCCAATTTGCTACCTTTAACCTAAGTTTTCATTCGGCAACGCAATCACGAGCGTTACTTTTTACCTTTTTGATCGTGGTAGGCTCGCACCGAGTGAAGTGCCGAAAATCAGTTAAATAGAACGGGGAACGGGGGCAAAAAAAAATGGATCAAGCAAATTCAAAGAATGCCCGTAGAAAAAAACGAAAAAAAAGCTGCGAGAAATTCGCAGCCTTAAAAATTTGGTGGGCCTCCCGTGAGTCGAACACGGTACCAACGGATTATGAGTCCGCTTAAATTGACAATTATTGTCGTTGATCAATGTTGATTAAATCCTGTAAACCTTTAAAAAACAATAACTTAACGTGAAAAATATAAATTATTGCGTTGATGGCAATTGATCGATATACTCCAAAATGGGTTACATGGCGGTTACATGGCGGTTACATGGGTTACATGAGCGGGCACAAGCAATGGCAAAATTAAATTTCACTGCGGGACGCGTAGCGGACTTCAAATGCGAGGCGGGCAAAGCGCAATCCTTTCTTTGGGACACAACTGCCCCCGGTTTAGGGCTGCGCATTACATCAAACGGAGCCAAGGCATACATCTTCCAGTCAAAGCTCAACACGCAAGCCATTCGAATAACGATAGGTTCACCGTCTGTTTGGAATATCGATAAAGCACGCGCCGAAGCAAGGCGTCTAAAAGTGCTCATCGATGGTGGAAAAGACCCGCGCCAAGTCAAGGCGGACGGCCTCGAAGCAGCACAGGTCGCCCGCAAGGTCAAAAAAGCGGCAGAAGCAGCAGCTGCTGCTTTGGTCGAAAAACATACGACGACCTTTCAACAAGTTTGGGACGTTTACCTCGAAGAGCGAAAGCCTCATTGGGGTGAACGACACTACCAAGACCATGTAAAAAAAATAGCCGCTGGAGGCATCCCCGCACTGCGCGGTACACGTGGTCGCGGTGTGACAATCGCGGGCCCCCTGCACTACTTTGCTTCGATGCCAATTAGCAGCATTGATTCTGAAACGGTAGAAAAATGGGCTAAGGTGGAAGGCAAAGTTCGTCCGACGTCTGCTCGCCTCGCATGGCGCATGTTGAAGGTGTTTTTCCAATGGTGCTCCGAGAGCAAAAAATACCGTGACCTGATGCAACCTCAGAACCCCGGCAAAACTAAAAAGAGCGGCGAGTCCCTAGGCAAAGCAAAATCAAAACGCGATAACCTTGAACTTGCCCAGTTGCCCGGTTGGTTCGAAGCAGTACAAAAATTGCCAAACCCAACTGTTAGCGCTTATCTGCAAACCCTACTTTTATCCGGCGCACGCCCCGGCGAGATCTTAGCGATGAAATGGGAAGACATAAATTGGCGATGGGGGTCAATTATTATTCGCGACAAGATAGACGGCGAACGCACCATTCCTTTGACGCCATTTGTTTCTCATTTGCTTGCCAAGCTACCAAAGCGCAATGAGTTCGTTTTCTCAAGCTTTCAAGAGAGAGCAGACACTATCGGCAAACCCCATTTAGCGCACAAACAAGCGTGCGACGCTGCCGGGTTACAAGGCTTGACGCTGCATGGTTTGCGCAGATCATTCGCTAGTCTGGCCGAACAAACCGAAGCGCCGGGTGGTGTGGCTGCGCAGATTCAAGGCCACAAACCACAAAGCGCAAGAGAGAAAAGCTATATCGTGCGGCCGATGGATTTTTTACGCAAATGGCACATCAACATCGAAGCGTGGATACTTGAGCAGGCACATATTGATTTTTCACCGAAGCCAGCGGGTTTGTCTATAGTGCAAAGAAATTAATTGAAAATGGCGCGTCGAACTTTAGGTTGCACACGCGGCTGAGCAACAAATCGACAATAAAGAAATATCTAAAAAGCCATTTTTCAAAAACCCAATATGGTTCTCCCGTTCATTTACTATGCCGTTTACTATGATCCATTTACTATGCTGAGCAGCCCTCCAACACTAGTAATCAACGTCATTCAACCCGGTTCGCCTGTGGTTTCGAAAATGAAATTACTAATTTCTTTTGCTCCGTTCGCCAAACCAAATTAAAAACATTAATGTGCGCGAGTAATACGTTGCACAAAAGACTGGTGCCTCACGGCGCATTGAACAGGTATTCTTGAAACCTTCGCATCAACGAAGCTGTAATCGTTCTAGTTCAAATTAGGGTAGACACAACGGTTTGAGCAAATGAGCGTTGTTGGCGTACGAATGGGTTCCGAGTTCTACTAAACCCCAAAAAATGACTTTCGCGCTGCGCACTAATCTCGTAATCATCAAATCTAAAGTTAGTTTGTTCAATTCAACTCAAGAACCAATAACGCGCTCTTAACATGAAAAGTGATGAAACTCCATCAGGGCAACTAGTATTCCTATTAGATTTTAGTGAATAAATACAAAGTTGAGGTACTTGTTGACAAAAACTAGTGTGTTCCGAATTTCAAAACTCGCGCAGACCTCACTGTTTGAATTATCGCGCAGCCGTGGCATGTCACACCAAGTACTTGAAGTTGAATCCAATTTGTTGCACCCATTTTTTAGATACGCAGTAAAAAGCTCGTCGCAAAGAGTTTAAACAAAATGCATGGCGTACGGCATCCATCAAGTCGGAAAAAAGCGTCCGACTATTGGATTTTGCATTTACTCTGCGGTTTGCGTCTATGACACGCTCTCACGATTAGTGTCTGGCTTTTCTCGTGAACGTCAAACGTTGTATGAACGGGACAATTTTACTATCGAAAACGGATAATTCATCGAATTCAGTAGACAACGGCGCTCTCCGTGCGTAACGTCCATCGCGCACAGAAGTTCCCATAGTTGGCGCGATTAAGCAGTTTTGACAAGTTAGAAATGAGTTCCAAAGAATCCTGTTCACCGACCGTGGACTCTGAAAGTCTCTTCTATATGTTTCGTCCAATATTTTGATGCGGTTTAATTTGGAAAGCCATAATGTGAAATAGTCGCAAATAAACTTTTTCACTTGTTAGCCAGTCGAGCCGTCAAGTTGATCAGAGCTTTTTTCATCCACTTTAGAGTTAGAACTTTATGTCCATTACCGAGGTATTCGTAGCTGTCGCCACTATCTCTGCTGCAATCTTTTCCGGAGCGCTCCTATGGATGATTCGCAAACCTAAAATACCCAAGTGGCTAGATGTTGCCGCGTCAATTATGTTGCTTGTTTTTGCCGCTCTATGCCTTGGTATGCTCCAAACAATCTACAACGACCTTCCAGGCTATACCGTCAAACAGAAAGACCTCAAAGCCCAATATCAAATTGCCCTTTACTTGGTTCCATTCTTTACGGCTGGCCTCGCCACCAACATCCTCGCTCATGTCATTCTTGCTGATCGTGATTACACTGGTACCATCACGTTTTATGACGCGGCGATTAAATCTCTACAGGCTATCTGTTTTGTCGCTCTCGCCCTTACAATCTTTGGACTTATGGGATACGTCGCCTACAAAAAATTGAACCCCACCAAAAATGTGGGGAAGTCCAAATAGGACCTAGTGGATAGCCCGCAAGCGGCGCATGCATGGTCCCTACTCGCTATGTGCTCATGCGGCCACTGCCTTTACTTTAGGCAGCAACTGAAACTATGGATCAATCAACTGTCGATTTACTTCGAAACAACCAAATATCCCGGAAATCACTATCGGTTGCTGCGACCATCTTCTTGGGAGCCATCGGAAGTGGCTTGTGGGAACTTGCTCTAAAAGAGATATACGAAAATACAGCCTATCGTCACAAATTACAATTGTAGTTTTGAAATTGCACTTTTGAATTCCGACGACAGGAGGTCTGTGAATTATTATGTTTAATCTACCAACCGCGACTAAATCGGCGATAAGAATTTCTCCATTCTTTTATTTTTCGATGATGGCGGCCCCGCCATCCCAACGTGAGGTTAAATACGTATGAACCGCGAATTGATTTCATGGATGCAAATAAGAGCAGCGAAAGGCGCTGCTGGCCCTTCAACGATCAGGGGAATGGCTCCGGCCGGAACCGCGGACTTAATCAAACAATATTTGCTCAATATCGACATCAAGCGCATCAGGGCGCGTACTGAATCCAATTTTTTAAAGAAACTTGAAATAATTACGGATGAGCTTCTGGAGATTCTTCCTCAAGGTTCGCAGCATTGGGGCATGGCGAGAAAGTGTGTGAATATATTTTTGCGCAACTGCCTGTACAACAAATACTTGTGCAGTCACTACAAATTAGAGCTTACAGAAGAGTGGTTAGAAATCCCATTAGATAGTCATGTTGGAAAAGGACTTATTGCAAATTCCGAGAGAGGCTCTTTGCCTAAATGGGAAAAAGTAATTTCGCTTACTCGCGAACAAAGCGACCAATATCAAAAAGCTGCTCGCGAGCTGGCAGAAAAGAAACACGTTTGCCGAGTTCATCTAGATAATTTGTTATATCAAGGAGAACATGTCGCAAAAAAGAAATCCAAAGTTTTACCTCGTGCTCCTCGTTCCATAAATAAAAAAAGAGGTAGCGCTTAGTTTTGAGATGAAACTGACAAGTTCAAAGCGGCAAACCTTCGCAGCATATAGATACGATATCGGCGGGCTTGGTCGATTGGTGGCAAAATACTGAAACGGTAAAGATATCGATGGACATGCCAACGAGTTCATCATTGTATTTGCTCATACCTGATTTGACACTTACCAGTTTTTGTAGGGTGTCTGTCAGATTAGATTTGAGTCAGGTTTTTTCAGCCCAAATCACTTTCCCAGTCAAGCATAGTTTCAGTGGGCGTTTTGCCGTACCACCGAAGAAAATGCCTCCGCAGCGCTAAATCCCTCCATAATCAGCTCAACAATAGCATCTTTATGCAGACGAACTTCGGACGATAGTGTTGCTTTATTCTCCTTGTAATACTCAGCCATCACTTTCAAGGCTTCTGGTTCTTTTACCTTCTTGCGTGGCTTGATCTCTTGCTCTGTTGATTTCAAAAAGCCGTCAAAATCTGTTGTCACGTCGCTCCAGTCGAATTCAAATACCTTTTCCCGCGTCTTCTTTGGATCAAAGTGATTAGTAAATCCGGTGCCACACTCCCCTGAGGCCTTGCCAATGACTAATGAAGTCAAGTCAGGCAATTCACGTTCATCTGTAAATAATCGCACCACATCGAGGCGTCGCCCGGCGGATACCGCGATGGCCTTTTGAACGTCAGGACGGTCTAAGTATTCTTGCTTGGCTCGCTCTACCAGCTCGCCGTAGGTTAAACAGTGTTTATGTTTGGCTAGATCAATTAAGATCGCATAGTAGACTGAGGCCAGCTGTAAATCGATCAGAGTGATATTGGCGTATTGACTGCCTAAAGGTGTGGTCATAAATTTGAATGGGTTAAATTAGTGATTACATTGGTTGGCCGACAAATTCGCCGAAGGTTTGCTTGGCACTATTGCTGATAATGCGCTATTTCAATAACACGTTCTCCCGGAGTAACTGCCATCTTCTTCGCCTGCATCAATGCCCCGGCGCACCCGTCAAAATATCAAAAATCACCTTAGAAAACATCTTCGCCTTACTCGGGTCAGACAAGAGCTGCATCATTTGATTTTTATGCGCTTCGCCGCTGTCCATTACGGCATCGTCCACCGCTTTAGGGAAGTCGCCTAGCATTGCCTGCTCTGGACTATTGCTCAGTAACTGGCGCATGACCAGTTCGTTCTCGCGCACTTTGTCGCTGATGGTGTTGGCGTAGTTCACCATATCCGCTTCGGTGAGTTGGTCGGTAATGAATAGTTCGTTTAAGCGGTACACGATCTGCGATAAGAACTCGACTTTCTTGTCTTTGGCTTTGGCCGTCCCTACTGCATCACCCGGCTCTAGCTTGTATTCAT
>JAIETO010000191.1 GCA_019745005.1 Burkholderiaceae bacterium | reverse complement strand
GTGGGAGTTGCGGAAGAAATTTTAGCAGTTGCCACTGTTCTCAATCTTCCAATGAAAACACAGCAACGCGTTTCTCAACCAACAGAATTTGCACTTGCCGTGCATCGGCACGCATGACTTCAAAATGCAGTTGGCCGATATCGAATACGTCCCCTTTATGCGGCACGCGTTGCAAATGATTTGCTACCAAACCGCCTATCGTATCCACATCATCGTCCGAAAGTTCCACGCCAATGACTTCATTAAATTGGGTGATTTCTGTCAATCCCTTTACACGCCAACGCTTGCCGTGACCCTGATTCTCTAACACCAAGATATTGTCTTCTTCTTCGTCGAAGTCGTATTCATCTTCGATATCGCCGACAATTTGTTCTAGCACATCTTCAATCGTAATCAGTCCTGCCACGCCACCATATTCATCCACCACCATCGCCATATGATTGCGATTGGCGCGAAAATCGCGCAGCAAAATGTTTAGGCGTTTCGATTCGGGGATATAAACGACCGGACGCAACATATCGCGTACATCGAAACTCTCTTCGGCGTAATAACGCAAGAGATCTTTCGCCAGTAATATGCCAAGTACTTTGTCGCGATCACCCTCGACTGCAGGGAAGCGCGAGTGCGCAGTGGCAAGCACTTCTGGCATCCATTCTTCGATTGGTTTTGAGATATCGATCACATCCATTTGCGAACGCGGCACCATGATGTCGCGTGCGGATAAATCGGAGACTTGGAACACGCCTTCGATCATCGCGAGTGCATCGGCGTCAATTAAGTTACGTTCTTGCGCGTCATGAAGAACTTCTAACAGTTCTGCGCGATTCTCTGGTTCGGGAGAAATAAAAGCGGTCAGTCGTTCGAACAATGACCTGTGTGGTTTAAGGTCAGATGATCTGACCTTACTAGAGTGCTCTTGCATAGTGGGCGTAGCGCCGTTGTTTCAATCCTACAGGATACAACATAAGCGGCTTTTTCCCAAATTCGTCGCGTCGAAAATTGCCAAAAGGAAACTACATCGTTCGCTGAGTTCGCCCCGACTATTCAGGTAAGCAACTTGCCCAGCGCCATTTTTTTAAAATTAAGGAAGCTCTGATTAAGTGTAGCGAGCGGCCAAAGTTTGGATCGAGAAGCGCACCTGTACGAGAGTACAGCGAGCATCACAGATACAAAATTTGGTCGCGCAGTAACTTAATCAGAGCTTCCTTAAAAGATGTCAATTAATACACCGACTGCGGTGTAGGCACCGTCGGCAAAATACCCCATGGTTTGCTCGCTACGATAAAATCGAAAATTGAACGTTTGCGCCTCAAAACCGTAACTTGTACCCGTTTTTCGTATCGGAGCGGGGGCTTTGCCAAGGATGTAAGGCGCAGTACTGTCCACAACATGTGTGATCGATTTGGTGATTTCATTCAACGCCAGAATGTTTTCCGATTGGTATTCGGTGTCGTAATAGGGCATGGTAATTAACTTCTTCGCGCTGACGACATCGCCCGTTTCAAAGTTAAAACTATCGCCACTCGTCAAATAGGTGAGCTTCGCCCCCTGCACCTTGAAATGGGCGTCCTGTGAAAAAACGGCATTTGAGGTGTCGGCGACCGTCACGCCGTTGGTGCCATACACCGTACCCACATCATCATCCAAAAAAATCGCCGTATCCTCGTCGACACAAATCCCTTGTGTGGTTCCTAGGCTTTTCATGGCAACTAAATTTCTCGCCACGCGACCACGGGTATTGCAATGCGTATCAACCGCGATGTTGGAGCCAGCAAAACCTAAACCCATCATTTTTCCGCCATTTTCGGAATAGGCCAGAACGTGCATGCCAAATAAATCGTCTTTCAAGCCCGTTTCACTGCCAACAGGTTTTTCAGCTAAGTTCGCATTGAAATAAATATAGCCATAGGAACTTCCTTCACCGTACACGACATTGCCTTGAATGGCTGTGCCGGCCGAAGTCCCCGCGATGACAAGGCTACCATCCATCACACGGCGTCGAATGACCGCCATTAATGGCGTATCTGCGCCAGACGTCGTGAGCAATGAGCGTACGCTGCGTGATTGATCCCCTCCATTGAAAAAAATAATATCTGCCTGTTGCACGATTTCAATATTGCGATCACCTGCAGGGTTTCCTGCGTACGAATCGGTCAAATAATTATCGACGTGCGAACTGATATGTTTGGGGGAAAAACCATACTTCTGAAACAGATGGTAGTAACCGAGATCGCTGACTTGGGCATCATTATGAAAAACATCGTCGCCTGTTGCCCGGTTTTCCGCAGACGATGTGACGACCGCGATGCGAGGGCAAGCAGTAACAGCCCAATTTGGATTGCAGTTTTCTAAATTATCGGTGTTGGGAATCCAATTGCGCGCTGTTGCAGCGCGCATTGCAGAGTAGATTTCGTTATTACCATTTGTGACCGAGCCACCCAACATAAAAACCTTTACCGCGAAAGCGTCGGACGGCAAGGCCAAAAAAAACAAACCTGTCATTGTTCCTAGCAGTATTTGACGGAAGAAGTGTTTCATTGGTTCTTTCATCAACATTTTTATTCACGTAGCGCTAGTCAACTTGGCTGAAATGGCGCTTATAGATAATTCTTTCTATGCGCGCTTGGTGGATTTAGATCGAATGTAAATTAGTCAAGCAAGTAGATAAAAGCTTACAAAAATCGCGCGTCTTGGTAAAGCTCTACGTCTCATAGGGATTAGGCAAACCAAGGCTCTGCAGAATGTCAATTTCCAAGGCTTCCATTTCATTTGCCTCCTCTTCATCTTCATGATCATAGCCCTGCGCATGTAACACCCCATGAACGAGTAAATGTTGGGCATGAAACACGACCGTTTTATTTTGCTCTTCGGCTTCTTTCAATAAAACATCGACGCACAGAATAATATCGGCCTGTGTAACCGCAGCATCGTCGTCTTCGGTATAAGCAAAGGTCAGCACATTGGTGGCGTAATCTTTTTCGCGATAATCGCGATTCAATATGCGCCCTTCTTCCGAATCGACGAAACGCACGGTCAGATCCGCTGGAAAAAACAAAGCCGCTTGCACCGTTTTGCGTAACAAAGGACGAGGAAGCAGCTCTGCCAAACGGGCGTCCGCATACTGCACAGATATACTTAGTTTATTTTTTCCGGCCATGATGATTCAACGGGCTAGCTTGTTTTAAATGGTTGATTTCCGCGTGGTGTTGTTGATGTAATTCAGACGCGTCTTCATACGCATCGACGATCTTTGCCACCATCGGGTGACGCACGACGTCGACGCTGGTAAAGCGCTTAAACGCCAGCCCACGCACATCCTTTAAAACTTGGCACGCATCCACCAAGCCGCTTTTTTGGTGGCGTTGCAAATCGATTTGCGTCACATCGCCCGTCACCACGGCTTTGCTGCCAAAACCAATGCGCGTTAAAAACATCTTCATTTGTTCGGGCGTGGTGTTTTGCGCTTCGTCAAGAATGATAAACGCATGGTTCAATGTGCGACCACGCATATAGGCCAAAGGGGCTATTTCGATGATTTGCTTTTCAAGCATTTTTTGCGTGCGATCATACCCAAGTAAATCGTATAGCGCATCGTACAAGGGGCGCAAATAGGGATCAACTTTTTGCGCGAGATCGCCCGGTAAAAATCCCAGCCGTTCGCCCGCCTCGACTGCAGGGCGGGTCAAGACGATGCGCTTCACCGCATCTCGTTCAAGTGCATCAACGGCACAGGCGACGGCAAGGTAGGTTTTTCCCGTGCCAGCCGGACCAATGCCAAAAGTAATATCGTGTTCGAGAATCGCCCTTAAATACTGCGTTTGATGCGGCGTGCGACCCCGCAAATCCGTCTTGCGCGTTTTAAGAATCGGGCTTTCTAAAGTTTCATCATCGTTCGCGACGGTCGGCTCAGCCAGTTCGTCAACGACCAAAAGTGCTTTTGCCATCACACTGCGGGTCTTTTTCTCAGCGGCACTGAGTTTCTTTGCCACTGGCGCGAGCGTTAAGTCGGCGGCCCCTTTCGTTTGCTTAGAAGCGACTGCCGCGCGCTGTTCAACTAAAGCAAGTTGAATCTCGTCGATGGATACGTTCTTGGATGCAAGCGCGTAAAAGCGCTCCAACAAATCTAAACCCAGCTGTGCACGAACGCCGCTCACAATAAATTTATCACCACGACGAAAAATACTCAGATCTAAGGCAGCTGATATTTGTCGCAAATTTTCATCAAGCGGGCCGCATAAATGCGCAAGGCGCAGATTATCTAAGGGTTGCGGCGTAAAATAAAGGACAGGGACGGGTGTATTGGGTTTCAAAATAAGTCAATTCATAAAAATGAAAGCGCTTTATTGGTGGGCATCTCCAGCCATTTTATCGTGGAAAGGCCCATTAAATGAGGCGCATCCATTTACGGCGTGTCCACCAACTCGCCGCGCAAGCTGTAATTGTAGGATTCGGTGATACGCGTTACGGCCATTTTACCGATCAAGTCTTTCGATCCCGCGAAGTTGACCACACGGTTATTCTCGCTACGGCCCTGCATTTCATTGGGGTCTTTCACGGATGGACCATCCACCAAAATGCGTTGTGTCGTCCCAATCATGGCATTACTGTATTTTTTTGTATTCGCGTCGATCTGCGCTTGCAGGATTTGCAGGCGACGTAATTTTACGTCTTGCGGCGTAATGTCTTCTAAATTCGCCGCAGGTGTGCCTGGGCGGGGACTAAAGATAAAACTGAAGCTATTGTCGAAGCCCACATCTTCAATTAATTTCATCATGGCCGCGAAGTCTTCATCCGTCTCGCCGGGAAAGCCAACGATAAAATCGGACGAAATCGACATGTCAGGACGCACCGCGCGTAAGCGTCGAATTACTGATTTGTATTCGAGCGCCGTATAGCCTCGCTTCATCGCAGACAAAATTCGATCCGAGCCGTGCTGCGCTGGCAGATAAACGTGATTCGCCAATTTGGGAATTTTTGCGTAAGCGTCGATCAGGCGTTGATTAAATTCTTTCGGATGGCTGGTGACGAAACGAATGCGTTCGATTTGGGGAAACTCGGCAATGAATTCGAGGAGCAAAGCAAAGTCAGCAATTTCACCATCATCCATATTGCCGCGATACGCATTCACGTTTTGCCCAAGCAAACTAATTTCCTTCACCCCTTGCGCGGCTAAACCGGCGACTTCTGCCAATACATCATTGAAGGGACGCGAAACTTCTTCGCCACGCGTGTAGGGCACGACACAATAGCTGCAATACTTACTACAGCCTTCCATGATAGAAACATAGGCAGTGGTGCCTTCGACTTTCGCAGGTGGCAAATGATCAAATTTTTCGATTTCTGGAAAGCTAATGTCAACTTGCGAACGACCGGTGAGAAGGCGATCGCTCATCAATTTTGGTAGACGGTGCAAAGTTTGTGGGCCAAACACCATATCCACATAGGGCGCACGTTTCACGATCGCCGCACCTTCTTGCGAAGCCACGCAGCCACCCACGCCGATCAACATGTCCGGGCGTTTGAGTTTAAGTTCACGCAAGCGTCCGAGATCTGAGAATACTTTTTCGGAAGCTTTCTCGCGCACACTGCAGGTGTTCAATAACACCACGTCCGCTTCTTCAGCCGTGTCGACTTTAACCATACCTTCGGCTGCGTGCAAGACATCGCGCATTTTGTCGGAGTCATATTCGTTCATCTGACAACCGAAGGTTTTTATGAATACTTTCTTCTGCATGAAATTCTTTAATCAATCAAAATAAAAATTTGTGCTTTTATATTGCGGTCTTTAAACGAAAGTTCAGTTTAAAAATGTTGCAACAACACAGTTATGGGCAACTATGGCAACTCAGCGTTGGCTGCAAAACTCGCACCTTGAATGTGTAGTTCAACCAACACGTGTGGGCAAACTTACTGCGCTTTCTTTTGCGAGGGTCTGCTTGCCTCGTCTGCCGTCAATAGCCAGATTTTTTCGACATCGCCAAAATCGTTCAGGGTGAAGTTGATCAACAGCTTGTTGGCCGCGACACTGGCGATCGGTACGATCAGACCTTCTTCACTATACACACGGGTTGAGGGCGTGATATTGCGCAACTTGCCATCAATAATCACATCGCCTTGTGCCGTAATAGTGAGTTTGCCTCGCTTGGTTTGTGCAGGAAAAACGCGCTCCTCAGCCAAACCCAAGCCACTAAGGCAGGCCAACATGCCACCAATCAAAAACGTTCTACGTGTTTTTAAGCTATGCATGTCTACTTCTTTCACAAATTATTTTAAAAATCAAATACTTAAGGAATAAATGCCGAGCCCACCAAGGGCGCAAGTTTAGCATATTTGGGCGCAACTACGCCCTATGCGCACAGGGTCGTGATTTCGACAAAACTCAGTTTTCAGGAAAAAATCAAAGCCGCCGTATTCAAGGTCTTGCACCTAAATATCTGGGATAATGCTGCAAACTTTTTTGGAAAACCTATGCATAGCCACGCACCGCGCGCCAAGCAACCTGCGTTCGACACACGCCATTTTCGCACCGCCTTGTCCCAGTTCGCCACAGGTGTCACCGTGATTACCACGCGTTTGGCGGATGGCTCTATGCTTGGATTAACAGCGAGTTCGTTCAACTCGGTTTCGCTAGATCCGCCCTTGGTGCTATGGAGTTTGGCGAACTCGGCCAACAGCATGCCTGCCTTTAGCGGTAATTCGCACTACATTGTGAACGTCTTATCGGCAGATCAAGCGAGCTTGGCAGAACAATTCGCGAGTCGTAAGAAAGATCGCTTTGAAGGCGTCAGCTTTACCTTATCGGAAACGGGGCATCCAATTTTGACTGGTGTTTCGGCGTGGTTCGAATGCCATAATCGAAGCCGCTACCCAGAAGGCGACCATGTTATCTTTGTCGGTGAAGTGGAGCGCTG
>JAIETO010000114.1 GCA_019745005.1 Burkholderiaceae bacterium | reverse complement strand
CGTGCGATGACTCGCACGCTTCGTCTTTCCGCAAAAAATTATTGGATTCAAGCGGCACGCCCGCGTCTGAATGCACCCGGCCCTTGACCAAAATATTGCTTGAATTTGCGACTAAAGCTTGCTCGATCTTCGTAGCCCACCGCTAACATGGCTTCTTCGACTCCAATTGAGCCGTTGTCGAGCAGCGCTCGCGCTCCGTCTAACCGCAATCGCTGTGTAAAGTCTTGTACGCTCATGCCCGTCGCTGCCCGAAATCGGCGCAGCAGAGTGCGAGGCGTGACGTGCAGTTCTGCCGCCAGATCGCTCACGCGATGAGGCACACGTAGGTTCTCTTGCAACCTTTTTTGTGTCCGCACGACCAAATCGTCCTCAACCGCTACTTGAGGCGTGAGGGGAAAGAACTGACTCTGCGGTCCCCTTCTTGAATCAAACAGCAGACCCGACGCCACTCGTTTTGCTAATTCGTCTCCACCTTGTTCCGTCACAAGCGCAAGCGCCAAGTCGAGCGCGGCGCTACCACCGCCACTAGTAAGCAGTTCGCCATCGCGTTCAATCAAGCCACTCTGCTGCCACTCGACGCGCGGAAAGCGTTGCTGAGCCAGCCCTTGAAGTCGCCAGTGCGTTGTGGCTTTCCGCCCGTCTAGCAGGCCACTTGCAGCCAGCAAGAGGCCGCCTGAACATGCGCTCGCGACCCGTTGCCCATTTGCCAGACAAACAGGCAAGCGTCGAATGATCTTGGCTTGATCCATTAACGCGTCGTCGAGATCGCCACGATATGCCGGCAACAACACTAGATCGAATTTTGACAAGTTCCGCACACCCTTCTGTGGAAGAAGTTGCACGCCATGCCAAGCTGGTGGTGGCTCGTCACCTACTAAACAAGTCTCAAACAGATCAATGCCTGCGTGGCGATTGGCGGCATGCAGTACATCAAGCACGTTCACAACGCTTGCGACAACTGTGTGTTGGCCTACGCAAAGTGCGATTTTCATTTGTCTGAATCAACCATAAATAAGTGAAATAAGACAATATTACCAGTCGACCCAACACACTACAATCCCTGGCATGAAAAAGCACTTATCTCTATTTCTCTTCATCTTCCACAGCATTGCTAGCGCGGCATCGATGAAGATCACGCCGATTGATCAACACCTTTGGTTGCTACAAGGTGAAGGAGGCAATATCGTACTTGCTGCCGGATCTAACGAGGCGCTGCTAGTTGACAGCGGATTGTATGAAGAGTCCGCAAATTTACGCGCGACCTTGACCGAACTTGGCGTTGCCAATTGTCGCTGGATCATCAACACCCATTTTCACTATGATCATACGGGTGGCAACGCATTTCCGGGCGCGACGGTGATTGCCACCCCTGCATTGCGGCAACGCTTGAGCGTTCCACAGATACTGTGGCGCCAGCAGTTTCCGGCACAGCCAGAGTCGACTTGGCCTCAAATGAGTGTGGACGAACGCCTCACGCTCTATCTCGGAAAAAATGAGCCGGTCGAAATTATCGCGATACCAGGCGGACATACTGATAGCGACGCCTTGGTTTTCTTCCCGCACGCTGGTGTGATCGCGGTGGGCGATATCTATTTCGCCGGCATGTATCCGATCGTCCATCCTGAACATGGCGGCGACCTGTTGCATATGATCGAGCGCCTCAAACAGGCTTTGGCGCTGCTGCCTGCAAATGGCAAGGTGGTGCCTGGGCATGGCCCGTTAGCCACGCGCGCAGAACTCGCGGATTGGATCGCGATGATCGAATTTAGTCTAGAACACGTCCGCTGGGCGCGAACCGCGGGGCTTACTTTGGCGCAGTTGCAGCAATCGCCTTTGCCTAAACCCCTGATGCCATACCAACATGGATACCGCACGCCGGCACAGTGGTGGGAAACCGTTTGGAAGGCGCTGCCACAATGAGGTCTTGCCACCCACTCGAAACGGTTGGCACTGCCTACCATCGAATTAATTTACGAGAAGGACAAAATCGCCTGCGCGTACTTGTGCATGATTTGGCATCACGCATCGAACCCGGCATGCGAGAAGACGATGCACGCCACCTAGCAAACGAATTAATGTTGGCCGCAGGGTTCGAACGGCGCTGGCACCCAAGCCTCGTGCGCTTCGGCGAGGCGACCTTGTGCACCTTCCTACAACCATCTAGGCCTGATCGTGTGCTGCAAGACGACGATCTATTTTTTATCGATCTTGGCGCGGTCTGGAAAGGTCAAGAGGCCGATGCTGGCGCGACATTCGCCGTGGGCCGTGACAGCGAGCACAATGCGATCGCAAGTGCTGTGCAGACGCTATGGCATGAGGTCGCTGCACTTTGGGCGAGTGGTGGTTTTAGCGGCCAACAGCTATACCAAGCTGCGCAGCAACTCGCCCATACAAAAGGTTACCGACTCAACTTAGAGATCCAAGGACATCGGGTCAGCGACTACCCACACAGCGCGCAAGGAACGCCCGATCTGGGCGCTTTCCCCGAACAACCGAGTTCTGATTTATGGATCTTAGAAATGCAGATTGCCCACCCTCAGCGCCCCTTTGGCGCTTTCTATGAAGACCTATTGACATGACAACGGCGCTTATATTAATTGATTTTCAGCAAGGTTTTGATAATCCGAAATGGGGTCGGCGCAACAACCCACAGGCCGAAGAGCGCGCCCTCCACCTACTCGCGCATGCGAGATCAGTCGGATGGAAAATAATCATCGTGCGACATGACTCCACGGCATTGACCTCTCCGCTGCATCCGAGCCATTCAGGCAATGCACTCAAACCTGGGTTTGAACCGCAGGAGGGTGAATGGCTGCTAGGTAAGTGCGTGCATAGTGCATTCATTGGGACATCACTAGCGAAGCGGCTGCGCGATTCAGGGCTAGAACGCATTATCATTGCTGGCATCACCACCGATCAGTGCGTGTCCACTAGTACACGCATGGCGCACAATCTCGGCTTCGAAGTCATTCTCGCGAGTGATGCTTGCGCCTGTTTCGGTTTGACAGGACCCGATGGCAAGATGATCAGCGCGGAGACTTTGCATGCCGCCCATCTTGCGACTCTCAATGCCGAATTTGCCCGCGTCACAAGCGTCGCAGACTTGACGGGTGAATCTATCGAAACGCCCTTTGCACTTCGGCAGTTACTGCCTGAACCGTCGAACCTTGTAAAACGTAAAGCATTGCCACAGCTTGATACTCACATGCGGGCTTTTATTGCCTTGTCTCCTATGGTGTTTGTGGGTAGCCATGCGAGAGATGGACAAACTGATGTCAGCCCAAGAGGCGACCCGCCAGGCTTCGTCGCAGTACTGGATGCGAACACGCTGATGATTCCTGAACGGCCCGGAAACCGCCGTGCAGATACGCTACAAAACGTGCTCGACACGGGTGAAGTCGGGTTGCTGTTTATGGTGCCTGGGGTAATGGATACCTTGCGTGTGAACGGTAGCGCACGATTGGTAACTGACCCAAGTCGCCTTACGCCGCTTGCAGTAGAAGGCAAGACGCCGCAATTTGCAATTGAAGTCACCATTCGCGAGGCCTATTTGCATTGTGCTCGTTGCACGCACCGCGCCCATTTCTGGGACACAAATCGCTGGGCAAAACAAGGCACTCTGCCACATTTAGCTGAAATGTTGGCAAGCCAAATGAGTGACATTGACCCAAACGCCCTTCGGGATACCTTAGAGGAGATGTACAAGAACGAGCTATATTAAAAAGAATAAAAGACTCTATTTGCGAACATGATCGTGGATTTTTTCAACACTTCACAAACGATCAAGTTCATCATTTCAATTGATATGAAGCTTCATCCCGCTCCCTATTCTCGCCGCACAACTTTTCCTTTGCTGCTTCAGTTGCCGCTTTAACGACGTGATCAAACATTGGCTTTCAGTCATGGCCATTTACCTTTAAAGCGTTAAGCGATAAAGCGCAAAACATTTATTACAAATTCACTTATCTTTGAGAAGTTTTGATCGTATTAAAATTCAATACTATTGATCTCTCGAAAAGCTATTTCATAAAAATAAAATACGAAATTAAATACTTACTGCAGAATACGCTTCCAAACTTAAAAACGTTTTGAAGGAGAAATCTGTGCGGCGTTCAATCGAATATTTACCGTTCATTTGCGGCTCTGCAGTCGTCATAGGATTACTCATCGTCGGCCCAATTCATCAGTTCGCTGATTACCATGCGTTCGCCGACCAATCCAACATTGGGGTGATTCCGCACGCAGCAGATGTGTTATCCAATGGGGCTTTCGCGTTGGTTGCTGCTTGGGCGGCATGGTCTGTGTGGCTTAAACAGCGTGGCTTGCGGCCACCCCAATTAACACCGAAGGCCGTCAGCACTGCAACGACAGGTCTTCAATCAAAACAAAGCTCTTGCTCGGTGAAGTCGGTAGCACTGAATCTATTTATTTTTGGTTTGTTCGCGACCGCCTTGGGTTCTAGTTATTACCACTGGGCGCCAGATAACATGCGACTGTTTTGGGACCGACTGCCCATCACGTTGACCTGCGCGGGCTTGCTTGGTGCTGCGCATGCCGATAGCGTGCTAGCCTCGCGGCAGCGTCAATCTTTCTTCCCGCTCGTCATGTTCGTGGTGAGTGGTGTTGCTTCCGTGTTGTGGTGGTCGGTCACTGATTACGACGGGAACGGAGATTTACGTTGGTATCTCATGTTTCAAGCCTTCCCCTTGTTGCTGATTCCTATCTGGCACAGCATTTATCCCACACCGAAACGCACGAGGTGGCTATTTGTAATCGCGTTGCTCACGTATGTCGTCGCCAAGGCGGCCGAACTACATGACCACGCAGTCTTTGCGTGGAGCGGATGCATCACAGGCCATACCTTGAAACATTTGCTAGCGAGCCTCGCGGCGGCAATGATTGCGCATGCATTGATCGGCAACAAAAGCGCGCAATAACAACAACATTCCCATGAATTGCCGACGAAATCAATCGCGTATTGATTTTCGTTTTAGAATGAAAAATCCAAACAAGCTATATCTGGCAGCGATATGGCTCGTTTCCTTGGAAAATACCATTCTAAAAAAATCTGCGAGCGATAATGGGCAATGCGTCCGAGACATGGAAGTGTGGACTTGCTAAGGCGAATGCAAAAGCGATTGCATCGACAATTGCTGCGATGGTTATTTGTCTGTACACAATCGCGCTGCCATTACTTTCACATGCTGGCGAAATTCAACTTGTTACCGAAAATTATCCACCGTTTAACACCGTCCACGCGGCAACCGGTGAGATCAGCGGTAGCTCGACAGAAAAGGTGATTGAAATAATGCGTCGTGCTGGCGAAAGCTACCACCTAGCGGCATTTCCGTGGAACCGTGCGTACAACATGACCGAAAACGACGCCGACACCTGTTTGTTTTCAACCGCTTTCACTCCCAGTCGACGCGACAAGTTTCAATGGGTTGGCCCCATCGTCAAAAACAATAAGTGGGTGATTTTTGCCCGCGCGGATGATACGAGAAAGCCGAAAAACTTAGAAGATTTACGACCTTATGTGATTGGCGTATATCGGAAAGCCATGGCGAGTGAAGTGCTGAGTCTGAAACAATTCAAAACGGAAGTGGCCAATTACGACACCGATAATCCGCGCAAGTTATTGGCTGGACGTTTTGATTTCTGGGCGGCGGGCGAGGCTCACGGTATGGAAATTTTGCGTAATCAAGGGCTGGAAAAACAAATCGTCCCCCTTTTTCATTTCTACCAAGCCAAGATGTACTTGGCGTGCAATTTGCAGATGTCCAAGGAGCGCATTGATCATTTCAACCGCATACTGCGCGAAATGGAAAGTGACGGCACGGTCGCTGCCATCGACAAAAAGTATCGGAAAAAGTAGTTTTGCTAGAGGCAATTAGCGGCCAAAAAGAAGAAAAATTTGGCCGACTCTTTTTGCGTGAAGGCCACGCAAAAAACAGCAATCAAGACTTAGCGATGCCGCCGAGCAGCGCCGCACGTTTTTGCGGCTTGCCAGTCAAACCTGCATTTGCTGCGCCAGCGGACTGTGCGCTATTGCTGGTTGAAGCTGTGGCGCGTGATGTGCCTGTGTTGTTCGCATTGTTTGATGGGCTCGGTTCATAAGGCTTACTGAACCAAGGATCAATCTTTTCGCGTGGTGGTTGGTAGCTCCGCGCTGGACGTTCAAATTTTTCCGCCGCGCTGCCCGTGCTTCTCGTTTCGCGACTGCTAACCTTCTCCGTATCGAACTGCCTTGGGCGGCGCTCGCTATGGCTTGGTGTGACGGCAACAAATCCTGCTAGCTGTAGGCGGACAATTTTTTGTTTAATCAATTTTTCAATATCGACCAACAAACGTTCGTCTTTATCGGTATGCAAAGATATCGCGTCACCCTTCGCGCCTGCACGGCCAGTGCGGCCTATCCTATGCACATAATCTTCCGCGTTGTAGGGCAAATCGAAGTTAATCACACAAGGCATTTCAGAAATATCTAAGCCGCGCGCTGCAACATCGGTCGCGACTAAGACTTCCACTTCACCGCGTTTAAATGATTCTAAGGCGGCCATGCGCTCGGCTTGCGACTTATCGCCATGTATCGCCGACGCCTTCACGCCTTGCTTCACTAAATGCACCGCCAAACGCGATGCGCCAATTTTTGTATTCGAGAAAACAATCACTTGCTTTAGCCCACGCTCACGAATAATGAACGAAACCGCATCGCGTTTCTCTTCTTCGGCCACTTTGTACAAGATTTGCGTGACGTTATCCGCTGTCGCATTGCTGCGCGCCACTTCTATCGTTACGGGGTTGGTTAAGAAACTCGCCGCAAGCTTTTTGATTTCTGGCGAAAATGTCGCCGAGAACATCAGATTTTGCCGCTGCTTGGGCAGCAAATTAATAATGCGTTGAAGATCGGGCAAGAACCCCATGTCGAGCATGCGATCAGCCTCATCCATCACCAAAATTTG